>JADFSR010000006.1 GCA_022560615.1 Gemmatimonadota bacterium | reverse complement strand
TCGCGGCGATGGGCCCAGCTCTCGCCGCCTACGTCCCCCAGCTCCGGCAGCTCGAGACCTGGCCGATGAGCGCTCCCGCGCTTCACACGCAGGCCGAAAGAATCCGGACGCAGGGCGACTCCGCGCACCGGCAGCTCGCCCGACTGGCGAAGCTGGTCGACACCGTGGACAGTCGGCGCAACCTCATTTATGTGGGTCTCGCGCCCATCCTGCTCCTGGACGTTCATCTGGGAGTGCGCCTGGACCGTTGGCGGCGTTCGAGCGGCGCCGTCGCCCACGGCTGGATCGAAGCGCTGGGCGAGATCGAGGCGCTGAGTGGACTGGGGAGCCTGGCACACGACCACCCGGACTGGGTGTTCCCGACGTGGCACGAGTCCGACACGGTGACGGGCATCAACGCGCCCGGAGTGGGGCACCCGCTGCTAACCGACGACGAGTGCATTCGCAACGACGTAGAGGTCGGCCCGCCCGGGTCCTTCCTCCTCGTGACCGGATCGAACATGTCGGGGAAGAGCACGTTGCTTCGCGCGATAGGCGCGAACTGCATTCTCGCCGGAGTCGGAGCGCCAGTGTGCGCGGCCAAGCTCGAGATGCCCCGTGTACGCATTTTCACCAGCATGAGCATCGAGGACTCGCTCTCGCAGGGCGTCTCGCTCTTCATGGCGCAGCTGCTTCGCGTTCGTAGCATCGTCGAGGCCGCCCGAATGCAGGCGGGAGACGAGGGGCCAGTCCTATACCTGCTCGACGAGATGTTGCACGGGACGAACAGCTCCGAGCGGCAGATCGCGGCGCGCGCGGTCCTCAGGCACCTGCTTGAACAGGTCGCGATCGGTGTGGTCAGCACGCACGACCTCGCGCTCGCCGACGCGCCCGATCTCGCCGAAGTGGCAACCTGCGTCCACTTCCGTGAGACCGTGCATCGTGAAGGAGGGACGACGCGACTCGAGTTCGACTACCTGATGCGGCCCGGGCTCGCACAGACGAGCAACGCTCTCGCACTACTCGAGGCCGTGGGATTAGACTCCCTGGTCGACGAGGCCGATCACCCAAAGTGAGAAGCTCATGAAATGCGCCGTGTCCCTGATAGCGACTCTTCTGATTTGCACCGCCTGCGGCTCGACCGATGGGGGCGACGACGCCCCGAGCACACGCATCCAGGCCGCGGAAATGGCAGCACACATGCCGACCGTCGCAGAGCGCGCCGACATCCTCGCGGTTCTCCAGGCGTTCTTCGACGGTCTGGCCGGCGATCCCGACCTCATTGCGAACGCCGTGGATCCGAACATCACGATGGAATCCACGGACGCTCGGAGCGGCACCACCGTCTTCGGCCGCTCGACGCTCGCCGGTCTTCTTCAACGCGTCGAGACCGGCGAAGAGGTGATGACCGAGCGGATGTGGGACGCTGAGGTGCGCGTGGCCGGCGCCATCGCGACCATCTGGACCCCCTACGACTTCTATATCGGCTCGGAATTCAGCCACTGCGGCATCGACGTCGCCACGCTGATGCGGCGCGACGGCGGATGGAAGATCATCAACCTCAACTGGACCCGGGACGTACCGCCCAACTGCGCGCTGCACCCTGACGGTCCACCGAGCAGCTAGGTCGTCCTCAACGCCCTCCTGCCAACGGCCGCAGAAGCACCTGCCGGAACTGGACGGGGTGACTCTCGCTCTGTAGCGCGATGTAGCCCCCCGTGAGCAACTCACCATCATGCTTGGCGGCCTCGTCGTAGCCGTTCACCACCCCACCGCCAACGACGGGCCGTTCGTACGCCAGCACGGTATCGCCACCGATCACGTGCGCAATCGAGGTACCTCCGCGCACGACGAGATCGACCGTCACCCACTCTTCCCCGTGATAGGTGGGTGCCCGCGCGCTCGTGCAGTGTCGCTCGATGAGCTCGCCCTCCATGACGACGTGAGTGCCGGGCGTGCACAAGTTGGCGGTGGGACGCTCATCGAATCCGTTACCGCCGAGCAACTGAGCCTCCAGCGAGATCGGGAAGTCCTGATCGCGGGCCATGGATTCCGGGCTTTGGGAATGGAACATCACGCCGCTGTTCTTGACGGCCCAGTCGGGCCCTCCCTCGACCTGCTCTCCGATGAATCGATACTCGATGCGCAGCACGTAGCTGGAGAACGGCTCGTCGTAGAAGAGGTGTGCGAACCGTTCGCCGAAGACGTCGTATCGCTCATAGCCCACCGTGAGCAGTCCGTCTTCGACGCGGAACGTGCCCAAGGGATCTTCACCGAGATCGTACCCGGTGACCTTCACGGTCCAACCGGAGAGGTCTTCTCCGTTGAAGAGCGGTCGCCACTCTTGCTCCTGTGGCGCCGTCGAGCCGAGCAGGAGTGACAGGATTCCAACGGCGGAAGCCTTTAGACGTCTGCCGAGCAGGTCGTCCGATACATCGTGAGTGTCCATCCTGGCAGTGTAGGCGCGAGGCGACCGAAGAGCCATCCCAGAGCTCCGATGAATTCGCGGCAGGTCCGACAGACTCGCTGTCCCGATCAGACGCCGGTGCGTACGATTAGGTGCAGCCCGTGCCGTGACACGCGCGGAACCACGTTTCCACCCCGAACCAGAACCGTGACTCGACCTGTCCAGCGTGGACGCCGAGGTCTGCTCACACTCGCGATCCTGACGGTAGCCGTTTTGGCGGACGCGACAGTGGCCGCCTCGACGACGGCCGCTCAGCAAAGACGGGTAGAGCCCCCACCCCCAACTCTCCGGGCCAAGCCCCATCAGACGAGCTACTGGGGCGTGCTCGAAGTCGTAGGGGCCGTGGACGGTCGCGAGCAGTACCGCATAGGGCCGGACACGATTCTGCTCGGCATCGACGTATACGAAGACGATGACGGCAACATGATCGCGGAATACACGCTCGACGTGGGCGAAGGAGACCCTTCGGTCGGGACGATGCCATTCTCGGAACTAGGGCTAGAAGCGGATCAGTGGCGCCCCACGCTCGAGGCGCTGACGCTCGTCTCCTTTCTACCGCTTCCCGTCGAGCCCCAAGAGGTGGGCGGGGAGTGGGCGAAGATATCCGGCTACACCCTCCCGGACCTCGACCTCGACTTTGCGGAAGCGACGAGGTTCTCGATCGAGTCGATCGAAGGTGAGGAGGTCACGATCAGCTACAGTGCCAAGGGCGGTGGTAGCACGGTGATCGATCAGCCGCATCTCGGGCCCGACGCCAAAATGCAAGTCACGCGAGAGAGCGCGCGGGAGGGCACGTTCGTCTTCCACGTCGGGGAGGGTCGGGTGCTCTCGGCGGAGCGGCTTGAAAGGATCGTGACGACTTCGGTCTTCTATCTCGGCGACGAAGAGCCGCGAACTGGGCCGGAGGAGTCTCAAACTGTGACCTTCCAACTTCTCCCGTCGAACGGCTCGCGCTAGAGAAACAAGACCCTTGCTCCCAGGGCACTTTGGTTCCATCAATTGAGTGCGAATCGAGGTCGGCGGATCTCTGCCCACACAGGACATGGCCCGAGTACTCATCGTTGATGACGACGAACAAGATCTCCTTCTGCAGCGCCACATTCTGCAGTCGGCCGGGCACGAGCTGTACTACGCGAAGAACGGCGCAGAGGCGATGCGTCTCTTCATTCAGAAGAACCCCGAAGTCGTCGTCACCGACCTCAAGATGCCAGGGGGCGATGGGATCGAGCTCATCGAAGCTTTGATTGGAATATTCGCCGACGTGCAAATCATCGCGTTAACGGGGACGACGACCGAGCTCCTCAGCACGGCAAAGAAGATGGGGGCGAGGACGACGCTGATGAAGCCCGTCAGTCGGCAGGCGCTGCTCGACGCTGTGGCTGAGGCGTCGGCAGCACACAACGCGTCCTAGCAACGCTGTCCCGGCGTAGCGGTGACCGATTCTACTCCCTAAATTTACTCAGGCCCCGGCGGCGACGCCGAAGATTTCTCTCCGCACCCCCCTTGTTTCGTATCGAGGCAGCCTGCTCCAGAGGAGCCTTGTATGAGCTTCCTGTACGGATCGATCTTCAACGGGGCCGGATACGGTATCCGCGTGATCTGGAGCTGAGTTCACCGGAACCGTACGGGAGGTGTTCTGACGATGCGGTAGGCTCGCCGTCCTCGGTCCCCCCATGAGCACTGATATTCGCCGCATCGCCGTGAACACGGGCGGCGGAGATGCCCCTGGCCTGAACGCCGTCATTCGAGCGGTGGTGCTGTCCGCCGAGCGGCTCGGATGGGAGGTGTTCGGCATTCGGGAAAGCTACGACGGGCTGTTCGACGGAGACGGCGTCGTCCCTCTCGACCGAGCTGCGGTGCGCGGTATCACCCATCAGGGCGGGACGATTCTGGGCACGACGAATCGGGGGAATCCCCTGCGATGGCCGGTAGAGGCAGAGGACGGCTCGGTGACCTACGTCGACCGATCACAAGACGTCATTGACGCGTTGGCGGAGCGGGGGATCGACGCGCTGATCGCGATCGGAGGCGATGGCTCACTCAAGATCGCGCACACGCTCTTCCAGAAGGGTCTCAAGGTGGTGGGCGTGCCCAAGACGATCGACAACGATCTCGCCGCCACCAACCTCACGTTCGGCTTCCTGACCGCAGTCGAGACCGCGACGGACGCCATCGATAAGCTCCATTCCACGGCAGAGGCGCACCAGCGGGTCATGGTCGTCGAGGTGATGGGGCGCCACGCGGGGTGGATCGCGCTCTTCTCCGGGGTCGCCGGTAGCGCCGATGTCATCTTGATCCCGGAAATCCCCTATGATCTCGACCGCGTCTGTGACAAGATCGAAGAACGCTACGTCGTCGAGCGCCGCGAGTTCGCGATCGTGGTGGTCGCCGAGGGTGCGTTCCCGGTGGGCGGCAAGCCGCTCTTCCAGCAGGCCGGCCGCGGCCAGGAGCGGTTGGGGGGCATGGCTCATAGAGTCGCGATGGACATCGAGGACCGTACGGGCCGCGAGAACCGCCACCTGGTGCTCGGCCACCTACAGCGGGGGGGTGGCCCGAATTCATACGACCGACTGCTGGCGCTTCGCTTCGGCGCCGCCGCCGTCAAACTGGTGCGAGACGGGCGCTTCGGATGTATGGTCGCGCTCGATCCACCTGATGTGCTGGCTGTCCCGCTCGGTCAGGCGATCGCAACAATCAAGACCGTGCCCTTGGACGGCGACATCATTCAGACCGCCAGGGCCTTGGGAACCTGCATGGGAGACTGACGGTGCCGCGGAGTGACATGATGAAGAGGCTGCCCTCGTTGGCCGCTTCGCTGATCGTTGGAGTGTTCGCTGGGGTGACCACCGCGACGGCACAGACCGTTGCCGATCACGTGCCCGAGCCCGTGCGTGGCCAACAATTCGAACTCTCGATCCGCAGCATCATGCGAGCGGAATCGAACGTGGGCGTGGCACCTAGAGAGATCCGGTGGACGGATGACTCCGAGTGGGTCTACTTCAGCTGGAGGCCTGGTGGACTAGACTGGGACGCCTCACGGTCTTCGTACCGTGTGTCGGCGCGCGGCGGCACGCCCGAAATGGTCGATGACGATACGATGCGACAGATGGCACCGCTTCTCGCCAACGGTGACCTCTCCGCCGACCGTCGCTGGAGGATCTCGTCCGTCCGGGGCGACCTCTACCTCGTCGACCGCCGCTCAATGCGCGTGCGGCGACTCACGCACACACAGGACGGCGAGGGGCAGCCGCTCTTCGGCTCCGATGGGGAGTCGATCCTGTTCCAGCGAGACGGCAATCTCTTCAGGCTGACGATCGAATCGGGCGAACTCACGCAGCTGACACGTATGGCCTCGGAACCCGAGCCGAGCGACCCCCCGGAAGCCGAGGGTCAGAGGGGCTTCCTCGAGAACCAGCAGCTCGAGCTGTTCGCGCACATCCGGCGCGACGTGGCGCAGAGCGAGCGTCGAGACTCTGTCCGGGAGGCAAATACCGCGCGTCTCCTGCCACAGATCCGGCTCGCGCCGGAGGAGCGCCTCCGGGCGCTCACGCCGACTCGCTCGGGCGAGTACGCTCTGATCCACGCGGGTCGGCCGTCGGAGGGCTCCAAGGAGACGATCGTACCCGACTGGATCACCGCGGATGGCTACACACGGGATCTGACGGTTCGCTCCAAGGTCGGGGACGCGCAGAGCAGCCGGCGCGTCGGCATCCTTACCACCGCGACCGGCGCAGTCAGTTGGATCGACCTCGTGCCTGAGGACTACGAGGGAGAGGGATCAGTGCGGGTCGGGCGGGGGTCCGGGCCCCCGGGCTCTTCGGTCTCCGGCGCAAACTGGAACGATGCCGGAACCAAGGCCTTCGTCTTCGCCGTGTCGTTCGACGACAAGGACCGATGGCTCTGGTCCGTCGACGCGGCAACTGGCGAGCGCACACTCGTCGACCACCTGCACGACGACGCTTGGGTCGCCGGGCCCTGCTTCACCGAATGCGTCGGCTTCGTTCCGGGGACCGACCGTATCTACTTCGTGAGCGAGGAGACGGGGTACGCGCATCTCTACTCCGTGAACGCTGACGGTTCAGACCGCCGAGCCCTCACGAGTGGCGAGTGGGAGGTGCTCTCGGTCAGCATGCCCGAAGACCGCTCCAGGTTTTTCCTGCGCACGAATGAGGGCTCGCCGTTCAGCGAGCACCTCTTCTGGATGGACTTCGACGGCTCCCACCGCGAGCGAATAACAGAGGGTGAAGGCCGCTTCAACGGTACGCTGTCACCCGACGGCAAGCGCCTCGCGATCGTGCACGACGTCGCCGACCGTCCCCTGGAGCTCTTCGTAGCGGATTCCGACGACGCAGCGGAGATGAGCCAGGTCACAGACTCGCCCACGGAGGAGTGGAAGTCTTTCCCCTGGATCAAGCCCGAGATCCTTCGTTTCGAGGCCGAAGACGGCACCATGGTCCCGGCGCGCATCTACCGGCCGGAGGACCTGGGCGCCGAGCCACACGGGGAGCGGTCATCTTCGTGCACGGAGCGGGATACCTGCACAACGTTCACAACTACTGGTCGTCGTACTACCGGGAGTACCAGTTCAACCAGTTCCTCGCGGCGAGCGGGTACACCGTACTCGACATCGACTATCGCGGCTCGGCCGGGTACGGCTCCGAGTGGCGCACCGGCATCTACCATTGGATGGGAGGCAAGGACCTGTCCGACCAGGTGGATGGCGCGCGCTACCTGGCGGCGAACGAGGGTATCGATGCGGAACGCATCGGGTTGTACGGCGGCTCATACGGTGGCTTCATCACGCTCATGGGGCTCTTCACAGCGGGGGAAACCTTCAAGTCCGGCGCGGCGCTCAGCTCCGTAACGGACTGGGCGCACTACAACCACGGCTATACGAGCTCCATTCTGAACCTCCCGCAGGATGACGAGCAGGCGTATGAGCAGTCCTCGCCGATTTACTTCGCCGAGAACTTCGGTCCGGATCAGCACCTCGTGATGCTGCACGGAATGGTGGACACCAACGTGCACTTTGCCGACGTGGTCCGTCTCGCCCAGCGGCTCATCGAGCTGGGTAAGGAGAATTGGGAACTGGCCGTCTACCCAGTCGAGAACCACGGATTCGTCGAGCCCGCCTCCTGGACCGACGAATACCGGAGGATCTACGAGATCTTCGAACGCACGCTACGGAAACCTGGCTGCACGGACGGCGGTGGCTTCTGCGCGGTGCGCGGGAGTGGGCCGTCCTGACGGGATTCGAGCACATACTCGAGCCGCGGCGGGCAGCTCTGCTCGCCGCCGCACTCGGCGTCGTAATCCATCTGGGTGTGCTGTTCAACGGCCTCGCCGGTGACAGCGTCTTCATCGTCGAGATCGACGAGGGCATCCATTCCCTCTCGAATCTGCCGACGCGCCTTCTCGAACCTTCGTGGCCAGGCCCCGCGGGTCGGGAGATGGGGGCCTGGCGTCCGATGCACACGGCCCTCGTCGCGCTGACCTGGGCCGCAGGGAGTGGACGCCCGGTAGCGTTCCACATCGTGAACCTCATGCTTCACGCAGCGGTGATCGTGCTCGTGCTATTCGTTCTCTTCGAGCTGCTCCCGCCCACGGCTGCCGCGGCCGGCGGCCTCATTTTCGCGATTCACCCCGTGCACATCGAGGTCGTCGTGGACGTCCCGGGCGCAGCAGAGATGCTCGCCGCCATTTTTGCCCTGTCGGCGGCCCTCCTGCACCTCAGAGCTCCCGAGCGGTATGGCCTTGGGCGGGCGCTCGGCGTGACCGGCCTCTACGTCTTCGCCGTGCTGTCGAAAGAGAGCGGCGCGGCGCTCCCACTTCTGCTCTTTCTGCTCGACGCCGCGCGGACGGACATGACGCCACGCCGCACGCTCGCTTACGCGCGCTCTCATGGTCCGCTATACGTACTGATGGCGGCTGCGCTGGCCACGGCTCTCCTGGTCCGCATGAACGTGCTCGGAGCCGTGGCATCGACACCGACGCCCTTCGGCATGCAGGCGCTCGAAGACATGCCGCGGGTGTGGACGGTGATGCAGGCCTGGGCACACTACGTTCGCCTGCTCATCTTCCCGCTCGATCTGTCCATCGATAATACCCCGCGAATACTTCCCGTCGCGTTCGGCTGGACTCCGCTCGCGATCACCGGCGTGTCGATGGTGCTGATGGCCTTCGCCGCGGCCTTGTGGAGCTGGCGGGTCGGCGATGTTCTCGATCCACGCCGTAGCTCCATTCGAGTCATTGGATTTGGTGTGCTCTGGGTGGCCGCAGCCCTGCTTCCGGTCGCCAACGTCTTCTACCTGGGCCCGGTCCTGGTGGCAGAGCGACACCTGTACCTGCCGTCGTTGGGCTTTGTCGCGATCATCGGGTGGCTCGTGACCCGTCTCGAAGCCCGGCGGACCCACGCGGGCATGGCAGTCGTCGCGGTCCTGATCCTCGCCGGTACGGTCCGCACCGTGACGCGGGTCCCCGATTGGCGCGACAACGACACGCTTTGGGGGGAATTGCTCGAGTCACACCCCGAATCCGGATCCGCGTGGGTCGCGTTCGCTGAACGCCTGTACAGGGAAGGGCGGCCGAGGGAGGGGCTCCGTGCGTACGGGGTTGCCGCCGGCCTCGTGGGGATCGGGCAAGGCCAAGCGGTGGTCTTGAGCGCTCACCTGTTGGAGATGAACCGGCCAGAGTCCGCGCGCTTCTTCCTACGGCGGGCGTGGCGCCAGCGGCCTGATTTGTACAACGCGCCCGCGCTTCTCTCGGAAGTCTCCCGCCGGCTGGGTCGCCTCGAAGAAGCTGCGGCGGCTGGGCGTGCTGCGACCATCCTCACTCCGTCGAACCCGTCGAACCATCACCTCCTGGGGCAGGCTCTCACCGCGCTGGGGCGCAACGCCGAGGCAATCGACGCGCGGGAGATGGCGCTGCGCAAGGGCTTTCCCAACGTCGCCCTCGAGTGGCTCTATATCTCCATCGACTACGCAGTCCTAACCGATACGACCGCGGCGCTCGCCGCACTCGACTCCGCATCCGTCCATGCGGTGACGGACGAGGTGCGCAGCGCTCTGGCGGCGGCGCGGGAGGCGCTCATCGCTGGGCGCTGATCGCGGTACTGGTCAGTGGTACCGAAGCGCCTCCACCGGATCCACGCTCGTGGCGCGGCGCGCCGGAAAAACCGCTGCGGCCATGCCAACGACGATGATCGCGCCGAACACGAGGCCGAAGACCAGCGGGTCTTGTGGATCGACGTTGAACATCAGGATCGTGATCAGGCGCGTCACGCCGAAGGCGAGCGCAAGCCCGATGCCGAGACCCACGGCGAGCTGGGCGGCGCCCTGACGGGCGACCAGTCGCACGACGTCCCCGGAACCCGCGCCGAGCGCCATGCGAATTCCCATCTCCTGGGTACGTCGGCTCACCGCGAACGAAAGCACGCCATACAGGCCCACCGACGCCATGAACAGCGCCGCGAGCCCGAATACGATGAAGACCGTCCCAAACACGCTGAAGAACCAGACCCCGCGATCGATGACCTCGGCCTCGGTCCTCACGTTGTAGATCGGCAGGTCGGCGTCCAGTCGGCGCACCGCGGAACGCACGTCCCCAGTGATGGACATGGCCGCGCCGGCGCGCGGCATGGCCGCAATGCTCATGAACGAAACGTCGTTTTGCCGAAGCGGGACGTAATACCCGGCCGGCTCGAATCCGGGGAAACCCGGGGGCAACGAACCCTGCACTTGAAGGTCCGGGACGACCCCGATGATGGTGAGCGCCGGAAGTGTGTCGGAGGCACCCTGGCGGAACTGCCGCCCGATCGGACTCTGCCCGTCGAAGTAGCGGTCGACCATCGGCTGGTTTACGATCGCCACGAGGTCGGAATCCAGGTCGTCCTGTAGAACGAAGTCCCGTCCGGTCGGTGCGATGCCCAAGGTCTCGAAGAAACCCGTCGAGGTGACGACGCGGTTCGGGGAAGGCATGTCCTGCGGATCGGCGTATTCAACCCCCTCGATCGCGATGCGACGCGTGCCCGCACCGCCGTGCGGCAGGGCGGTCGTAAGTGACGCCGAGGCGATCTGGGGCAGCGCGTTCAGCTCCGCCCGCAGATCCTCCCAAAGGCGTTGACGCGAGTCGCGATCCGGGTAGTCCGCATTGAAGAGTCCGACCCGAGCGGTGAACATCTCGTCGGTCGGATAGGCATACTCCTCCTGCCCGATGTTCACGATGCTCTTGGTCATGAGCCCAGCACCGACCAGGAGCGCGCAGGACAACGCCACCTCAGCGGTCACCAGGACACGAGTCAGCCTGCCCATGTGCAGGCTGGACGAGCCCCGGCCTTCGTCTTTCAGCACGGTGTTGACGTCGGTGCGGGACATCTGGAATGCGGGCGCGATGCCTGCGGCGAGCGCCGTCAGCACGGTCACGCCGATGACGAAGAGTAGAACCGGGCCGTCCACCATGAACTGCATGAAGTACGGACGACCTGTGCGCGACGGATCGGTAACGGTGTCGAACCATTCGACGCCTATGTAGGCGATGCCGATGCCGAGCACCGCCCCCACCGCAGAGAGCACGAGCGCTTCCGCGAAGAAGGGCAGCATGACCCGGAGGCGGCTGCCGCCCAGCGCCACGCGGATGCCCGCCTCGCGCGTGCGCATCGCGGCGCGTGCCAGGAGGAGGTTGGCGACGTTGGCACACGCGACCAACAGCACGCCGATCACGGCGACCATCATCGCGCCGAAGATGAGGTTCAGCTGCGGGTTCATGTTCGACTCCACGGGAGTCTCGACCCTGGCGCCGATCCCTTCGCTGATGTCCGGATACTCCTGCTCGAGCTGCCGTGCGATCGAGGCCACGTCGAGTTCCGCCTGCTCGCGGGTCGCCCCATCCTTGAGGCGACCGTACACGGTGGCGAAGCGACCCTGCCCGCGAGCCGTAGCGAGCGGATCGTCGCGGAACGGCACCCAGACCTCTTGGTTCTGGGGCCACTTGAATCCCTCCGGCATGACTCCGATGATCGTGCCGGGCTCCCCGTTCACCCGAACGTCCCGCCCGATCACGCTGCGGTCCAGGCCGTAGTCGTCCCTGAACGCCTCCCATCCGAGCACGACGTTCAGTGGGGCTCCCGGCGCATCCTCACCCTCCACGAAGCTCCGCTCGATCAGCGGGTGGACACCGAGGATGTCGAAGGTGTTCGAGGTCACGAATGCACCCTGGTAGCGAACCGGAGCCTCGCTCCCGGCGACGTTCACGGTGCCCGAGTAGAAGCCGAGCAGACCCTCGAACGACGTCTGGCGTTCACGGAAGTCCGCGAAATCCTGGATCGAGAGGCTCCGCTGGGTCTGGTTGAGCTCGACATTGGTCTCCCAGATGACCAGAAGTCGGTCCTCCTCGGGAAAGCCGAGCCCACGGAAGTAAAGCCCGTAGATGAGGCTGAACATGAACGAGCACAGCCCGATCCCCAGCGCCAGCACGGCAACCGAGATCGCGGCCGATCCCGGCATGCGTGTCAGTGAGCGGGCTCCGTATTTGAGATCCTTGAACATCGCTCCCATATCCCCAACCCCTCCCCCTTGGATCACATAACCACCCGCCAAACGCAGCGCGTGGAGCCAGTACCACAGTCCCGGGACCATCCCGCCTCCGCGCACGTACTCTGCGTACTCCTCACGTGCATCGCCCACGATGCTGTCGCCGACCACCCCTCTCGGCAGGATTCCGCGTAGGAGCCGCTCAGTGAGACGAGGTGGCACTGGAGCAGGCCCGGGAGTCACGCCGGACGTTCGCCCAGGACCGAATCGAGCCCGTCCCAGAGACGGAAGAGCGCCACGCGCGCCGCCTGCAGCACTTGGACGCCGACGGGCGTGACCGTGAAGAGCCGCCTCGGATGTCCACCCCGGTCCGGTGTGGACTCCTCCGTCGACCAACTCACGTACTCCTTGCCCTCGAGCCTGTCCAGCGTCTTGTAGAGCGCACCACGCGAGACCCTACGGCCCACTTCGCGATCGAGCTCCCGGATGATCGCGAGCGCGTACGCGCCGTCACCCAGGCGCAGGACCGACAGCAGCACCATCTGCTCGAATTCGCCTGGAAAGTCTCGACTCACTGTCTTCTCCGGTTCAATGCCTACAATGTCGACACCGATGTCGACATTCTACACACCGGTGCCGTACGGGGTCGGTTCGCTAGAGGTTTCGAACCTCGTCGCTACGCGCTACTCGCTTCGCAGGACGTGCGCGGGCCAGATGTCGTATCCGAGAAGCACCGTCTGCCCCACTTCATCGGCTCCGGGCACGCGGCCGAGCAAGGGCTCCACGCACAGCATCGGCAAGACCTCGGGCGTCAACGCAGCAGCCGAGACACGCGTCGCCGCGGTGCCCGCGTCTACCATCGTGCTGGAAAAGACACGACCGGCTTGCGTCGGCGGAGCGGGCACTCGAAGCTTGCGCGGTCAACCTCCTCTCCGAGAGAGATCACCCATGCCGAAGGAAGACCCCGCGACCTCTGAGCCACGCTCGACCTTCAAGACCACGCTGATCCGCGTGCTGGTCGTGCAGGTCGTTGCGCTCGCTCTGCTCGCCCTGCTCCAGCTCCGCTACCCCGGATAGGAGCGCGACCGCGTGCATTGGATCAACTGGCTGATCGTCGTCGTGTATCTGGCGTACGTGCTCATCGACGGGATCCGGAAGTCCAAGGACACCGACTCGGTCGAAGGGTACTTCCTAGCCAACAAGAGCCTGCCGTGGTGGGTGGTCGGGCTCTCCGTGATGGCGACACAGCTCTCCGCGATCACGATGATCGGCACCACGGGTCAGGGGGCCACCGACGGCCTCCGTTTCGTACAGCTCTACTTCGGGCTACCGCTCGCGATGGTGATCCTCGGCGTCACGCTCGTGCCGTTGCTGCACGGCTCCGGTGTCTTCACCGCATACGAGTACCTGGAGCGCCGCTTCGACGCGAGGACGCGCTCGTTCACGGCCTTCCTCTTTCTGCTGTCCCGGGGCATGTCCGTGGGTGTGATCATGGCCGCGCCCGGCGTGGTGCTCAGCGCGATCTTCGGCATCCCGCTCGTGTGGAGCGTCGCGCTCATCGGCGTTCCCACGGTGATCTACACGATGGTCGGCGGGGTTCAGGCGGTCGCCTGGGCCGACGTGAAGCAAATGGTGCTCATCGTCGTGGCGCTGCTGGCGATCGTCGTCGTGCTGCTTCTCAAGATGCCGGTGAGCCCCGACGACGCACTGCGTATCGCGGGGGCTACAGGCCGGCTCAAGACGTTCGACTTCAGCTTCGACCTGAATGAGACGTACACGTTCTGGTCGGGCATGATCGGCGGCACATTCTTGATGCTGTCGTACTTCGGGACCGACCAGAGCCAGGTTCAACGCTACCTCGCGGCCGAGTCGGTCGACGCCGCGCGCTCCTCCCTGCTCATGAGCGCGTACTGGAAAATCCCGCTGCAGGCACTCGTTCTGCTGGTCGGCGTGCTCGTCTTCATCTACTACCAGTTCACGACTCCCCCGTTACTCTTCAATCCGACGCACGAGTCCGCGGTGGTCGCCGAGCGCGGGGCCGCGTACGACGCGCTGCAACAAGAGTACGAGTCGATGTTCACGCTGCGTGAGCAGGCCGCTCGGGCCACCGCCGACGCGAGCGACGAGACCGGTGCCGCCGCGGCAATGGCGACGTTCCTCGCGCGTGAGGCCGACATCCAGGCGATCCGTGGCCGGGCGCTCACGATGGCCGAGGAGGTGACCGGCACGGAATCGGAGGACACGAACTACATCATCCCACGCTTCGTGCTCTCCGAGCTTCCCATCGGACTGGCCGGCCTCTTCATCGCGGGCGTTCTCGCAGCTGCCATGTCGAGCATCGCGGCCGAGCTCAACTCGCTTTCGACAACGAGCGTCATCGACTTCTACCGGCGCTGGGTGAAGGACGACGGAGACGACGCGCACTACCTGAAGGTCTCGAAGGGCGCGACCGCATTTTGGGGCGTATTCGCCTGCGTTGTCGCCACGTATGCGGCGACGCTGGGATCTCTCATCGAGGTAGTGAACCGCTTCGGATCGTTCTTCTACGGATCGATCCTGGGCGTCTTCCTACTCGCGATGATCCCGCGCGCCAACGGCCTCGGAGCGTTCGTCGGACTGCTCGCCGGCATGGGCGTGGTCGCGGCCGTCACGTTCGGGGCCCCCGACGTCTCGTTCCTCTGGCACAACGTGATCGGGGCCCTGACGGTCCTGGCAGTGGGCATGGCTCTCAGCCGATTCGGAGGCCACGAGGGCAAGCTCGAGCAGTATGGCGAATAGGCTATGTGTTGCGGTTGCTGCTGCTCATCCTGTGTGCTCATCGTCCTGCCGCGAAGGCGGCCCAGTCGCTCGCCTCCAGCGAGACCAGGTTGGCAAAGAGCCGGTATGCGCCGGGCACCCTGCCCGCCCACTGCCGGAAGAACGACAAGCCGGTATAGACGTACACGCCGTCCCCGACGGACGCGACCAGTAGCGACCCATGCCGAGGAGGCTCGCCCGGATCGTTCAGCTCGAGCATGGGCACGTATTCGTCACCCCACTCGCTCGCGAAGTAGAGGCCTCGCTCCTGCACCCATCCGTCGAAGTCGTCTTGGGTGATGCGATTCGGGGTCGTGAAGATCGGCGCGTCGGGCTCGAGAATCGTGATCGGCGCGGTCTCATCCGCCACCCGGGGGGCGGGCCGCCCGATCGTCAGATCGTAAGGAGCGTACCGACCGTTCGAGAACTGGTACTGGTTGTATTGATTGATGACCGTGCCCCCGGAGCGGGCGAAGTCGAGTATCTGAGCGTTCGAAGCTCGAACGTCGGGACGTATCTCGTAGGCGCGCACCCCCAACACGATGACGTCGTAGCCGGAGAACGCACCGTCTCGCACCTGCGCCTCGGTGAGCAGATCGACCGAGGCACCCATCTGACGAATCGCCGTTGGACCGTCGTCGCCGGTGCCCATGATGTACGCGACCCGTAGCCCGTCCCGGACCGCAACCGACACGACCGTGACCCGTGCCTCGGCGTCGGAGAACATGACCGAGCGCTCGATGTGCTCGTAGTCGATGAGCGCGAAGGCCTCACCGAACGCTTCGCCGTCCGCATGCGCGACCGCCTGGAAAACGTGCTCGCCATCGGTGACAGACGGTCCAGCCTGGATCTCGAACGCTACCGAGCGCTCGGCCCCTGCGGCAGTCAGCTCGAAGGGCTGCGACAGGGGAGAAACGGTCCACCCGTCCGGAGCCCGGAGTACCACATCGCCCGACACACGCACCTCGGCTTCCGAACGCAGGGAGACGGTGATCGTCCGAGCGTCGGACTGACCCTGAGGCCAAACCACTCCACCCGGCGTCACGGCAACCGAGACCGCCGGCACGATTAGGACCGGCTTCTCGAACCGGCCCTTGGCCTGATCGACTCCGACGTAGCGCATGGGCGCCGAACTCTCCGTGCGGGCGCCGATCGCGACGCCCTCGTGATACGGAATGAAGCGCAGGCCCGCTCGAGCGATTGGACCATCGCGGGGAAGCCCCCACAACCGGGACGCATCCGGCCATTCGTACATCGCCCCCCGCCGGGCCTCTCGCAGGAAATAGAGCCGCGAGAACTCTGCGCCTTCCGGAATCTTCAGCTCGTAGGTCCATGCAACGAGGCTCTCCGGAGCCACGCTCCCGTCATCGGCCAGCCCCTGGACGGAAAGCTGCGTGACCGGCCAGTCTGAATCCGCGCCGCCGAACAACTCGACTTCCGGGCTCCTCAGCCTGGCCTGACCACCGTTCCACAACTGCACTCGCACCTGAACGGTCTGCCCAGGCACGACGAGGTCGTCGGACGCACGGACATCGAAGTCGATGCCCGCCGCAGCCATGAAGGCGCGGGTCGCGACGAGCTTCTTCTGTTCGAGTGCTTCTCGGAACTCCGTGCCGCCACCGCGCACCCCCATGGCTCGGTCGAGATGGCCAAGCGCCTCGGCCAAGTCGCTTGCGATCGCAAACAGGTCGAGTCCAAACTCGTCCCGCGCGTGCGCAAGCGAGCTTCGGTAGGCCTCGAGGTGCGCTGTGGCCTCGGCGGCATTCGCGTCGCTCATGCCAGTGGTGAGTCCCACGAGCGTCGTGTCGATGCCCGAGAACATCTCGTTCTCGGCGCCCTCGACATGCGAGGCCACGAAAACGACTCCGGTCGTCCTCGGACCGGCCGGCTGCGGCGCGCCCATGTCCTGCGACCGATGCTGGCTGCGACTCTCCATGGAGAGTTGGAAGTGCGATCGCCCGATCAGCGGATCGTACGCCCCCGTCTCCACTACGATGTCGGGAGCATCACCCGGGGGTCTCGACCCACCGAAACGCAGGCGCGCCGACTGGTACAGCTTGGCCGGCGTCCATGCCTCGACACCCCTCTCGAGCTGCTCGGGGAACTGGTTGGGGTCGCCCGCCGCCTCGAAGACCTCACGAGCCATGATACCGGCGGCCTGATGCTGTCCGTGGCCGTCGCGAGGCGTGCCGCTGAACACGGAAACGATCACGTGTGGCCGGAAGGTGCGCACTACCCAGACCACGTCGTGCAGCAACTGCTCGCGAGGCCACAGAGTGAGGGCTTCATCCGCGCTCTTCGAGTACCCGAAGTCGAAGGCTCGGGTGAAGAACTGCCGACCGCCATCGAGCGCGCGAGCTGCCTCGAGCTCACCGGTGCGGATGACCCCGAGCCCCTCCCACAGCTCCGGACCGATGAGGTTCTGACCCCCGTCCCCCCGCGTGAGCGAGAGATACGCAGTCTGGGCGCCCCAACCCCGTGCGAGTGAGGTGAGAAGGCTCGTGTCCTCATCATCCGGGTGTGCCCCGATCATGAGGACGCGCTTCACGCCCTCCATCTGACGGAGGAGAAGTCCTGTCGGGACGAGGCCTGTGCCCTCCATCGACTGCGCTGCCAGACCACTCGAACCCATCGTCAGAAGCGTGGCCGCCTGGAGCGCACACCTGGTCCACACAAAACTGAATGATCCCATCGTCACACCGACCTCGGGCAGAGCGCATCGAACTACGACGACTCAACGAAAGATAGGGCGGAGTCTCGTTCCCATGACACCCGCACGAGGAAGTGTGCTCGCTCAAAAGTCGCTCTGGCCGAGGCTCGTAGCGCCCTACATCTTTTCGATCATGTCTGACGTCATCGACCGCCTAGCACGCGAACTGGAGGGTCGATACCGCGTCATACGGGAGCTCGGACGCGGTGGTATGGCCGTCGTCGCCCTCGCCGAGGACTTGAAACACCACCGCCGGGTCGCCATCAAGGTCCTGAAGCCCGATGTCGCCCATTCGCTGGGAGCGAAGCGATTCCTGCGCGAGATCGAGATCGCGGCGAACCTCTCGCATCCCAACATCCTCCCTCTGCACGATTCCGGTGAGGCCAATGGGCTTCTCTATTTCGTGATGCCGTACGTCGATGGGGATACGCTCCGCGATAGACTTGAGCGCGAGGGGCTAATGCCGCTCAAAGAGGCGGTCCGCATCACGTGCGAGGTTGGCGACGCGCTCGACTACGCGCACGCACAGGGGCTCATGCACCGCGACATCAAGCCTGAGAACATCCTGTTCCAGGCGGGTCACGCGGTCGTTGCCGACTTCGGGATCGCTCGGGCGATCACCAAGGCCGGCGGTACTTCGCTGACAGAGACGGGCCTGGCCGTCGGAACACTCACCTACATGAGCCCGGAGCAAGCCTCAGGAGACAGCGAGATCGACGCGCGTACCGACATCTACAGTCTCGGCTGCGTTCTCTTTGAGATGCTCGCCGGGAGGCCTCCGCATTGGGGCTCCAGCCCGCAGGCTATCCTTGCGCAGAAACTCGTCGGATCGGTCCCCGATTTCCGCTCGGTGCCAGCGGACGTGCCGGCCACGGTAAAGCACGTTGTCGGCACGGCTTTGGCCGTTGAACCGGCGGGCCGGTTCGACACACCGGCCCAACTCACGCAGGCACTCGAGGTGGCTGTCACTGCCCGGGCCATCGAGGAGGAGCTCGGGCAGCGACGCCGGGCTCAACGCGTGCGATTGATCGCGGGAGCAGCGGGAGTAACGCTGGTGGCGGGTCTCGCATGGACGCTGTCGAACATGCTGGGCGGCCCGGCGATGGAGCGGCTCGCGGTATTACCACTGTTTTCTACGAACGACTCGACCCAGGACTTCTTCGTCGCCGGCCTCCACCTCGACCTCATTCAGGAGCTGTCGCGGGCCGGCGTGCGGGTCATCGGCCCGACGTCCGTGCGGCAGTACCGGAACAGCAACAAGTCCGCCCGGGAGATCGCCGGAGAGCTGGGTGTCGACGGATTGATCGAGGGAACCCTGTTGCTGACCGGAGACCACGTCGAGATCGACTTGCGGCTCACCGACGGTGCCACGGAAGAGCTACTCTGGTTCGGCTCGTACCGCGCGGAACTGAGAAGCGTGCTGTCGCTGATCAACGACGTAACCCGGGCGATCGTCAACGAGATCGACCTGGATCTGAGCCCTGCATCCGAGGCTCGCCTGGCCGCTGCCCCCGACGTCGATCCTCAGGTGTTCGAAGCGCTTCTTCAGGCCCGCTTTCACGAGCAGAAACTCTCTCGCGAGGGACTGCAAACCGCTCTCGACTATTACGAGCTGGTCCTGGACAGGGACCCCGACAACGCCGAGGCGCATGCCGGGATCGCGAGCGTCTGGGGCGGGCGGGCGCAAATGGGCTTCGTTTCCGCCGCGGAGGCCGCACCTCGGCGGGCGGCGGCCATGGCCCGAGCGATGGAGATCGATAGTACGCTGGCGGCGGTGCAAAGCATGCTCTGGGGAAGTCGAGTCTGGGGGGATTGGGACTGGGTCGGGGGAGAGGCTGCCTTCCGCCGGGTGCTCGCGGCCAACCCCACTGATTCGCAATCGCGGGCGTACTACTCCCATCTCCTGCTGTACCTCGGGCGCGATGATGAAGCGGCGGCAGAGATCGCCCGCGCAGCGGAGGGAGATCCATTCAACCCCCAGATCCAGACGATCTACGGCATGACCCTCAACTCCATGCGCCGGTGGGGCGAAGCCGAAAGTGTGCTGCTCGAGACGTTGTCTCGGACGCCGGACTATGGCATGGCGCTCACGTCGTTGCGCACGACGTACCATCTGATGGGTCGGCACGATGAGGCCTTGGACATCTGGAGGGCCTCAAATGCGGGGGACGCGGAGATCCTCGCGGCACTCGACGACGGGAATGCGGCGGGGGGGGCTACTCCGGGGCGCTTCGGGCCGTAGCTGAGTTGTTCGTCGCGCGTTCGGACACGATGCACGTCACTCCGTGGCAGATCGGAACGCTCTATACGAGGGCGGGCGACAGAGAAGAGGCGCTCGAGTACCTGAAACTGGCCTACGAGGCGCACGACCAGAACATCCCTTACCTCAGCGTGGATCCGATCTTCGACTTCTTGCGCGACGATCCCCGTTTTCAGGAGTTCTTGCTCGCGTTGGGTTTGCCCGGTTGAGGCGGGTTCGTCTTTCGAGCCCTGTGCACTGCGACCACTACTCCTGCTTCGGCCAGGGCAGCGCGAGCGCCGCCGGCGCCCGAGACCGCCCGACGCCAAGCGCGAGCGCCGCGAGGGTCAGCAGGTACGGAAACGCCAGGAAGAGCTGGTACGGCACGTCGAGTCCAAACGCCTGGCCTTGGAACTGCAGTGCGTTCGCCGCCCCGAAGAAGAGTGCCGCCAACAGCACCAGAAGGGGATTCCACCGCCCGAGCACCACCACGGCGATCGCGATGAAGCCCCGGCCGGCACTCATGTTTTCGGCGAACGTGCCGGCGTGCGCGAGTACCAGGTGGGCACCCGCGATGCCCGCCATCGTCCCCCCGAATATGGTCGCCCAGAAGCGGGTCCACAGCACGCGCACCCCCGCAGCCTCCGCGGAGTCGGGGTCCTCGCCGACCGCTCGAAGCTCGAGGCCCCACTCGGTCCGGTAGAGGAAATACCAAAGCGCAGGCGCAAGCAGGTACGCTAGGTACGCCGTCGGTGCCTGAGCGAAGAGCGCCGTGCCGACCAGCGGAATATCGGAAAGCACGGGGATCGGTGTGGGAGCCAGCGTGGGTATCGAAAGCACCGCACCGGTCGCACCGAATCGCGCCTGGTAGATCGCACCGGTGAATCCGAGCCCTCCGAGCGTGATCGCGGTGCCGGTGATGATCTGGTCGGTGCCGAGGCCGATCGAGAACGCCGCGAATACGAACGCGCCGAAGGCCCCCGCGGCCGCGCCGACCAGGAGACCGCCGCCCGCCCCGCCGAAGGCCATCGCCCCCATCGCGCCCCCTAACGCACCGGCAATGAGCGAGCCCTCCAGTCCAATGTTGATCACGCCGCTGCGCTCGGTGATGGCCTCACCCATTGCCGCAAGCGCGAGCGGTACACCGAGGCGCACCGAAGCCTCGAGGAACGCGATGAACACCACGGCCTCAGGCATGCGAACGCCTCCTGACCTGGTCCACGGCGAGCACGCTGAGTATCACGAGCGCTTCGACCGCGGTGACCCACGACAAGGGGATCCCGGCCGAACGTTGCATCTCGGCGCCGCCGGCTTCGAGGGCACCGAAGAGCATACCGGTGCCGATGACCGCGATCGGGTGAAGACCGCCGAGCAGAGCGACCGCGATCGCCGTGTAGCCCCAACCGGGAGACAGCCCCTCGTAGAGCGCGAAGGTAACGCCTGCCACCTGCACGCCACCCGCGAGTCCCGCGATCGCCCCGGAGGCCAAGAAACTGATCAGCACGACCCGATCGACGCTGATCATCCCAGCGACTCGAGCCGCATTCGGTGCCGCCCCGACCGCCCGGATCTCGAAGCCGATGCGGGTCCATCGGAACGTTGCCCACATCGCCACTCCGAGCAGGAGCGCCAGCAGAAAGCCAACGTGCAGTCGGGTCCCCTCCACGAGCAGAGGCAGCCGAGCCGCTTCCGCGATCGCGTCCGTCTGATTGAAGACGCCGCGCGCCTCCTGCAGCGGGCCCACGACCATGAACGCCGCCAAGTAGATGCCGACGAAATTCATGAGGATGGTCGTGATGACTTCGCCGATCCCGAGCCGCACTCGCATGAGCGCGGGGAGCGCCGACCAGAGCGCACCGGCGACGCCCGAGGACGCGAGCACGAGAGGCACGAGAACGAACCAAGGCAGCCCGCCGCCGACGAGCCCCACCCATACCGCCGCGACGGCCCCTGCGTAGAGCTGCCCCTCCGCGCCGATGTTCCAGACACCCGCACGGAACGCCAGCGCCACGGCGAGACCGGTGAGGATGAGCGGCACGGCACGTACCATCGTGATCGACAGGATCGCGCTCGAGCTGCCGAACGCGCCTCGCATCATCGCGGCACCAGCCGAGAGCGGGTTGAAGCCGCCAAGCCAGAGGGAGCCCGCGGCGAGCGCCAGCGTGAGCAGCAGCGCCGCGGCAGCCGTCCAGACGGGACTGAGGCGCCTCATCTCACGCGCCGTGCCCGGAAGCGTCGAGCGCCGCAAGCATCAGGGCACCGACCCCGGCTCTCGTCCGCTGATCGGGAGGGACCTCGGTGAGGCGACCGCGCACCATCACGAGGAGCCTATCTGAGAGCGCGAGGACCTCGTCGAGATCCGTGGAGATTAGGACGACTGCCGCTCCGGGTCGCGCCGTCACCGCTTCGCGGATCTGTCGGCGCACAAAATCGGTGGCGACGACGTCGAGGCCACGAGTTGGGTTCTCGGCCACCAGCAGATCCGTGCACGCCGAGAGCTCCCGTCCCACTACGAGCCGTTGCTGGTTGCCGCCTGAGAGCGTTCCCGCGCGTACCGCGGTGTCCGCTGCCTGCACAGCGAACTCCGTGCGCAGCCGCTCAGCCCGCATCCTGATCTCACCCCACTTCAGCAAGAAGCCTGAACGGAAGTGCCCGTCACGATGGGCCGCCAGAGCGACGTTCTCGGCCAGGTCAAAGTCGAGCGCGAGCCCCTCGGACGTCCGGTCCTGCGGAATGAATCCCGTGCCGCTCGGGATCTGGACGTCTCCCGACGCCGGCTCGGCACGCCCCGCGAGCACGAGCGCCAACTCACGCTGGCCGTTGCCCTCCACTCCGGCGACACCGACGATCTCGCCGCGACGAAGCTCGAGGGAGACACCTCGCAGCGCAGCCAGACCCCGCGGCCCCGTTGCACTCACGTCGCGGAGGCGTGCGACGACCTCGCCGCCACCCGTGGCCGACCGTGGTGCTCGCCGCGAGTCGCTTGGCGGCTCGGCCCCGACCATGGCCCGTGTGAGCACCGCCGCGTCGACCTCGGAGCGTCCTGTGCTCAAGACCGTGCGGCCCTCGCGCAGCACAGTCACGTGATCAGAAACCGAGAGCGCCTCGTCGAGCTTGTGCGTCACGAGCACCACGGCCCGCCCGTCAGCCGCGAGACCTCTCAGCAGAGCCAAGAGCTTTTCGACCTCCGGCGGGCTGAGCACCGCGGTGGGCTCGTCGAGAATCAATAGCCTCGGCTCCCTGAGCAGCGCCTTCAGGATCTCGACGCGCTGCCGGTCGCCCACACCGAGCTCCTCGACCACGGCGTGCAAAGAGACGGTGAGACCCACCTGCGCCATCAGCTCATCCGCGCGTGCTCCGACCTCTCGCAATGGTAGTCGCCAGCCATGTGACGCAGTACGACGACCCAGAGCGAGGTTCTCGAGAACAGTGAGCCGCTGAACCAACTTGAAGTGCTGGTGCACTAGCCCGATACCGTTCGCCCAGGCATCCCGGGGGCTGCGCAGCGTCACGGGCGCCCCGCCCAACGTCAGCGTCCCGGCATCCGCGCGCAGCATTCCGCCGAGAATGCTCAGCAGAGTGGACTTCCCCGCTCCGTTCTCACCCAGGACCCCGTGCACTTCACCAGCGCGCAACTCGAGATTTGCGCCGTCGAGCGCGGTGACGCGCCCGAAGCGGCGGACGATGCCGTCGAGCCGGGCGAGTACCTCGCTCACGGCGCCCCGGGCTCGTCCTCGACGTAGGCCACGCGTGGCACCTGGAGCGCCCCTGAACGAATCAGGGCTCGTGCCCGATCGACGCGCGCAATGAGGTCGTCCGGCACACGGTCGGCGAGTCGCGGGTTGAGCACGAAGTCGACTACTTGCTCGTCGGAGCCGGCGTACAACGGCCCCCCACCGAGATCACCGGATTTCCAGGCCATCGCCGTCTGAAGGAACGCCTTCGGAATACGGATCACCGCGCTGCCCAGAATGATCTGGGGAGCGATGTCGTTCTGGTCCCCGTTCATGCCCAGCGCCCAAGCCGTCCTGCCCGCGTCGACGGCCTCCCGCACGGCCTGGAAGACCCCGAAGGACGCCCCATCCAGGTTGTGGATGATCACGTCCGCACCGCGTCGGAGCTGTGCCACGGCGGCCTCCTTCGCCGCCGCGACGTCATACCAGTTTCCGATGAACGCCTCGAGGACCTGAACGTCCGGGTCGACAGCTCTCGCGCCGGCCGCGAAGGCCACGAACGTTCCCTTCGCCGGAGGGATCTCGACTCCGCCCACCATACCCACCGTACCTGACTCGCTCATGCCCGCCGCGATCATTCCGGCCAGGTAGCTGGCTTCCTCCAACCGGAAGATCAGCGGCACCACGTTGCTGGAGTACCGGCCCCCTCCGCTGACGATGAACGTCGTGCCTGGAAACTGTTCGCCAGCCCGCATGGCCGCGTCCGTGTACTCGGAGCCGTGTGCAAAAATCAAGTCGTAACCCGTCGAAGCATAAGAGAGGAAGGCTTCGTCGAATTCGGCGGGGGTGCGGGTCTGTTGGTGGCTGACGTGGGCTCCGAGTGAGTCCCGCAACAGCATGAGCCCTTCGTACGCGCCCGCGTACCAACCGGCGTCGCTGACCGGACCCGCCGTGAGCAGCGCGGCGCGAATGTCCACCGAGGCTTCGCCTTGCGTGTCGCGCTGCTCACCGGCGCACGCCGAGACCGCTGCGGCCACGGCCAGCAGAGGAAGTCCGACGAATCGACGCATCATCGCGTCTCTCTGAATGAGGGTCACGGCCTGATCCGGCCTCACGCCGGCGCCCAGGCACAGTGTAAACCACTGCCTGTTGGGAGTTCAAAGCTGCCGGTATGTTGTCGCCCGTCCCAGACCCAGCAAGCGGCGACATGTCGCCGGACGGCTCTCCCAGAGGCCGAACGGCTCTACCAAAAGCCGGAGCGCACACGAATGGAAGAGCAGCAACGCGGTAATTGGAGCTCGAACATGGGCTTCGTGCTCGCGGCCACGGGCTCCGCCATCGGTCTCGGCAACCTGTGGAAATTCCCCTTCATCACGTGGGAGAATAACGGCGGCGCGTTCGTGCTGGTGTACCTCTTGTGCATCGCCGCGGTCGGACTCCCGATCATGATGGCAGAGCTGCTGATCGGACGCTCAACGCAAAAGAGTGCGGTCGGTGCACTGAAGGAAGCTGTCGGACCGGCCTGGGGTCTCGTGGGCCTGTGGGGTGTGCTGTGCGGCTTCATCCTGCTCAGCTACTACACGGTCATCGCTGGCTGGTCGCTCTTTTACTTCGCGAAGACGGTCGGATGGACCCTGAGCGGCTTTCCTACTGGGCTCGCCATGGGTGATCTCTTCGGCGAGCAGGCCGGGAACGGGGGGTTGCAGCTGATGCTCTCCCTGGGGTTCAGCGCAGCGACTGTCGGGGTCGTCTACTTCGGTGTCCAGAGGGGTATCGAGCGGATCGCGCGCCTCTTCCTCCCGGTCCTCTTCGGGATCCTGGTCCTGTTGCTCATCAGCGCACTCGGCATGAGTGGATCGGGCGAAGCTCTGGCGTTCATCTTCCGACCGAACTTCGCCGAGCTCGAGCCCACGGCCCTGCTGGAAGCGCTGGGCCACTCGTTCTTCACGCTGTCGCTCGGCATGGGCGCGATGATCACGTACGGCTCGTATATCTCGCGCGGCCAGTCGATTGTGAGAGCGTCCGCCGTCATAGTGGTGCTCGACACCCTGATCGCGCTGATCGCGACGGTCATCATGTTCTCGGTGATCTTCAGCGTCGAGGGCATGGCGGAGCAGGTGGGCGGATCGACGGTCGGAATGCTCTTCATCTCGCTGCCCGAGCTGTTCTACACCGAGATGCCGTTCGGAACGATCCTCGGCCCGCTCTTCTACGTGCTCGTGGCGCTCGCGGCGCTGACATCGACGATATCACTGCTCGAGGTCGTCGCGAGCTTCGTCATCGACGAGCACGGAGTGGCCCGTCACAAGGCGACGCTCATGTGCGGCGGCGCGGTCTTCCTCTTCACGGTCCTGGCGGCCGTCTCCTTCGGCGCCGTCCCGTTCGTGACCGACCTCGAGTTCGGAGGCTGGCTGGGACAAAAAGTGTTCGGAGGGAAGGTTGGTTGGTTCTCGATGGCCGATCACTTCGTCTCCAACTGGATGCTGCCCACGGGCGGTCTCGCCGTGACGCTGGCCGCCGGATGGTTCATGACCCGGGATGCCACCGAAGGGGAGCTCGCCGACGGTACCGAGCCGGCCTGGTTCCGGTACGGCGCGTGGCGCTTCTTCATCCGCTTCGTGGCGCCGGTCGCGGTGGCGTCGATCATCATCGCGGTGCTCTTCTTCGGCGTGGATTTCAGCTGATGTCGCCGTAGGATTCTCCCTCTCACGGTCGCTGCGACCGCGGGACGCACCGGAAAGCCCCTAGTTGACCACCGGCGGCAGTCTCCGCGTCCTGGCCGGGACACCTTTCGAGTCCCCCGAGTGTACCACGGGCCCAACCTCAACCCTCGGCGAATGATCAAGGACTTGCTGGATCGACCGATCGAGAAGCGTTCGACGACGCTGACGTTCGAGGGCCGCATCCTGTACTTGCTGGACGATGCAGAGCTCTTGAAGGCCCAGCTTTACGAGGGCACGGACATCGAACTCACGGACGCACTCGAGCAGCGACTGCGTGACCAGATTTCCACCGACGAGATCACGCCCGCATACATCTGCTTCTTCTATGACGAGACCCTGGGGGACTTTCCCTACCTGGGCCTCCGTGCGACGAACCAGACCACGGGTGAGACCGAATATCCCGTCGAGCGCAACGCCGTCCGCGACGGGGGCTTCGTATGCTCCGTGGCCGGGAAGCGCCGCGGCAAGGGCAGCAGTCGAGAAGCGAGCCCGTACGCCGAGCTGCACGCGGGCATCAAGGTCGTCGTCGCGGAGAGCATCGAGCGGATCTACAACGAAAACTGCCAGAACCTGGGAGTTCTGACGACGAGCGACTTCGACATCATCGACCGAATCAAGGCGGGAGAGGAGATTCAGCTCGCGGAGTTCACAGCCGGTAAGGACGAGATCACCCGTCAGATCATCGAGTACGGTGGACTCTTCGAGTTCAATGTGGCGCGGCTGCAAAACAAGGTGACGATCCCCGTCGCAGCCGCGCTCGAGGTCGGCGCGGCAAGCGAGCGCCCGATGACAGTCGCCGAAAAGATCCTCGCCAGGCACATGGTCACCGACGCGAGCAAGGGGGTGGCCGGCGTCCCGTGGGTGCAGCCGGGCGACGCGGGTTTCTTCCGGGCTGATATCCGCTTCAGCCACGAATACGTCACCCCTATGGCGTCGATCTTCTTCGAGGAAAAAGTCGGGAAAGACGCCAAGGTCGTGGATCCCGACTCGATCCTGTTCTTCCGCGACCACCTGACCTTCCTGTCCCAGGTGATGAGCCAGGAGCGCATCGAAGATGGGTTGCTCGACGCCGCCAACGAGCTCGAAGTGAAGCAGCGCGAGTTCAGCGAGAGGCAGGGCGTGAAGCTGTATGGCGAACAGATGGGCCAGCAGTTGGGCTCGCAAGCGATCTGCCACTCGAAGATCCTGGAGGAATATGCCGAGCCGGGCATGCTCATCATCGGCACGGACTCGCACACACCTCATGCGGGCGCGATCGGGGCGGTCGCTTTCGGCGTCGGCACGACCGCGATCTTCAACTCGTGGATCACGAAGGACGTGCGCGTGAGCGTGCCGCAGTCCTTCAAGGTCGTGATCTCGGGCGAACCGGCAGCGAACGTGACGGCGAAGGACTACATGCTCGAGATCCTCCGGCACCCGTACGTCCGGGACGGTCACGCGATCGGGCAGATCATCGAGTACGCCGGCCCGGCGATCGAGGCGCTGAGCGTCGACGAGCGCGCGACGATGACCAACATGGCTGCCGAAGTCGGCGCCTTCACCGGCATCATCGGCGCCGACGACAGGTCAGTGGAGTTCATGGTGAACGAGCGAGGCATGGACCCCGAGCGGGCGCTCGCGCTCACCGAGGGCATGCAGAGCGACGCCGGAGCCGAATACGTGAAGGTGATCGAGATCGACGCCTCCACGATCCGTCCGATGGCGGCGCTACCGAACGACCCCGGGAACGGCGTCTGCATTGACGAGCTCGGCGACGACCCGATCCGCATCGACATCGCGTACGCCGGTTCGTGCACCGCGGGAAAAAAGGAAGACATGGACATGTACGCAGCCGTCTTCGCCGAAGCGGACGCGCAGGGGCTCGCGGTGCACCCCGACGTGAAAGTCTTCATCCAGTGCGGTTCGACCGACGTGCGGGAGTACTGCCGTGAGAAGGGCTACCTCGACCTGTTCGAGCGCATGGGCGCCGAGTTCATCGAGCCGGGGTGCGGCGCGTGCATCGCTGCCGGACCGGGCGTGACCAGCTCACCCGACGAGGTTTCGATGTCGTCGCAGAATCGCAACTTCCCGGGCCGCTCCGGTCCCGGGCAGCTCTATCTGGGCTCGCCGTACTCGGTGGCCGCGAGCGCGGTCGCCGGCCACATCACGAGTTGGTCGCCGAACCAGAAGTTCAAACCCGTGCGCTCGAGGAAGCTGGAGATGGTCTGAGACGGGAGGGGTACTCTACCTGGGACTCGTGCGAGGGAAGGGGGACGGGGTGGCTCAAAAGCTTTGATCGACCGTTCGCCCCCTCCTACACTTGAATGGCAGGTAACCCGTTTTCGGGACGCAGCCGCGATGTCATCTGTCTCCCTGGTCGTGGAAAGTCTGAAGTCGGTGTTTCTAGCCCGTCGCTTCGCTACGGAGGAGCGGAGGGGCTTTACACTGATCGAGCTGTTGATCGTCACGGTCATCATCGGCAGCCTCGCATCTCTGGCGATGCCCAACTTCGCCCGCGTGGTGGAGAGGGCGCGCATCGTGCGGGCGATCGGGGACATCAAAGTGATCCAGCAGAGCATCACCGAGTTCGAGATCATCGAGAACCGCTACCCGGTCACGCTCAACGAGCTCGGTCTCGGTCCAAAGTTCGACCCCTGGGGCAACGCTTACGTGTACCTGTTACACGATCCGCCGCCGAAGAAGACGCCGGGCTCTCGCAAGGACCGCTTCCTCGTCCCTGTGAACTCGGACTACGATCTCTACAGCGTCGGAATAGATGGAGAAAGCGTGGCCGCGTTCACTGCGAAGGCCAGCTGGGATGACGTCGTACGGGCCAACGATGGCGGATTCGTGGGCCTCGCGGAGGATTTCTAGTTGAAGGGGATCCGGGTCGAGTTCCTGCGGACAAAGGTCGCTCGCCGGCTGTTTGGGCTCTTCGTCGCTGTCACCGTCATCCCGGTCACGGTCGTGGCGGTCGGGTCCTGGGTGTATCTGCTGTCCGAGCTCCGCACCCAGGCTCTAGACACGATGGCCGAGCAGAACGCGATCGCGGAGCAGATGATCATCGATCGCCTCCGGCGCTCGGAGCAGGACCTATTCACCGTGCGACGCTTGTGGAGTACGAGTGTCTCCCTCGACGCCCTGCCTCCGAGCATCGAGGGCGTGGCGATCGTGACCGCTGAGGGTGTGCAAGAGCAGAGAGGCCGCACGCTGAGCCCTCCCCCTCTCGACGCGATGCAAGAGCAGAGCCTCCGGAGCGGCAAGCCGGTCTTGATCGCGGAGGCGAGCACATCCGGCGGGAGGGTGTTGATGGCCATCCCCGCGGACAGCACCAACCCGGCTCGCGGCGTCCTTTGGAGTAGGCTGACCGTGGACTCATTGTTGGCTACCGCGATCGTCGCGGTGGACGGCTACAACACCGCGAACTTCTGCATCCTCGATTCCGAGTCTCGCCCGTTCGTCTGCACGTCGGAAAACGCGTCCGCGCTTCCGGCGATGGTTCCGCCGCACGGACACAGCCTCCGACGCCACACCGACGATATCGAGCTCGACTTCGGTGGGGAGGAGTACCTGGGCATGTATCGGGAGGTCTACCTCTCCACCATTTTCGCGGCGGACCCCTGGGCGGTCGCCATAAGCGAATCGACAGCGTCGATTTACGCGTCGCTCGAAATCTTCCGGACCAACTTTCCCTTTGGAATCTTGTTCGGACTGACGACCGCGGTCCTTCTGACGGTGGCCATGGTTCGGCGTACGATGGACCCGCTGGAGCAGTTGATCGACGGAACGCGGCGGATCTCAAGGCGTGACCACACCGTACGCGTGAGCGTCGAGTCGAACAACGAATTCGGTGAGCTCGCGGCGTCGTTCAACGAGATGGCGTCACGCATCGGCCGCCAATTCGATCAGCTCGAGGCCGGCCGTGAGATCGACCAGGCGGCGCTCAACGCACCGGACCAAGCCGACGCGGTGGGAGCGCTCCTCAAGGGTGTCGGCCAAGTTCTGTCGAGCAGCCGGAGGAGCGTGCTCATCCTCGAGCCCGGCGGTCACGACGCCCCGGAGATCTACTGGGCGGAGGGTGCTCCCGACGCGCCGATGCAGAGCTCGGTGCTCGTGGACGGGGGTACCGTCTGGCCGACAGGTGCAGCTTCGCACATCCTCGTCCAGGAGTGGGAAGATCTCCCGCAGGTCTTCCGGTCGAGCGGGTTTACTCGCGAGAGCCTGCCCGTTCTCGTGCTCCCCCTCGTCGTCCATGGAGAGCGCGTCGGTGAGGTCGCCGCAGGCGGCGACGCGGGCCGCGTGTTCACCGACGAGGACGTGGACCGCGCTCGCCAACTCGTTGACCAAGCGGCGGTCGCGCTCAACGACGTACGCCTCAGACGCGAGCTCGATGAGATGAGCTGGGAGGCGCTGCGCGCCCTGGCGAATACGATCGACGCCAAGTCACGTTGGACGTCGGGTCACTCACAGCGCGTAACCGACTTGGCGGTTCTTCTGGGCCAGGAGCTCGACCTCTCCGCGAAGGATCTCGACACCCTACATCGGGGGGGTCTGCTGCACGACATTGGCAAGATCGGCATTCCCGCGACCATCCTGGATTGGCCCGAAGCGCTCAGCGCCGAGCAGCGCGCCGTCGTGCAGTCCCACACGGTCATCGGCGCGCGCATCCTCGAGCCGGTCCGGGCCTTCCAGCCCATGATTCCGATCGTCCTGTACCACCACGAGCATTGGGACGGGAACGGCTACCCCGACGGCCTCGTCGGCGACGAGATTCACGAGCTGGCCCGGGTGTTGTCGGTGGCCGACGTGTTCGACGCGATGGTATCGGCGCGGCCGTATCGCCCTGCGATGGATCCCGACGAGGTTCATGACATCATCGTCGCCGAGTCCGGTACGCAGTTCGAGCCCAGGGTCGTGGAAGCGCTCCAGCGGCTGATAGCGGAAGGGTTCACGCCGAGTGAGAGTCAGGAGGCGTTGCTCGTCGATGTCTAGCTTCCGGGGAGAGGATCGGCGTAAACGCAAGGAGCGTCGAATCGACATCATCCGACGCGAGCGCCGGAGACGTTTCCTGAAACGGGCTGGAATCGCCCTAGTGGCACTCCTTGGGCTGCGCGCTTGGGTGAGCCGGCCTCCTCCCGCGATCGACGTGGCGCCGCCATCTCTGATCGGAACCTGGGTGACCGAGAACGAGCGCTACGCCGATCGGGCGTTCGTGATCAGCCAGGACGATATCGAGTTCCACGTTGGAGACGGCGCCGTTACGTATCATCCGATCCTGTCCGTCCAGGAGGTCGAGACGGCGGATCACTGGGCGTACCAGATCAGTTACGCGTCCCCGGACGGTGTGGCCGTGCTGGAGGTCTTTCTTCATGCCGACGGAATCCTTCGCATGAAGAATCCGAACTACGTGGTGTGGACCTTGCGGTGAGCCCCGTTCCTACCTGGAGGTCCGATTGAGACGGTATCGAAGGATGCTGGACGGAGCGCTCTCCGTGCTCGGCGTAGTCACGATCTTTACAGGCCTCCTGCTCGTCCCCCCCGACAGTGTGCAACTTCAGATCATGGTCGTTCTGGCCGGCATCATGGTCTTGGAGGCCGGGGTGTGGGGTCTGTCCCAACAGCTGCTGCCCAATGATCGACAGTTCCTGGATCTGAGGGTGGAGGGCGAGCACTTCATCGACCTCGTCCGCGATCTCAACGAGGCGGCAATCGCGGCGAATCGCGGCGGCGCCGACGCTGACACGCAGTTCAAGGAGGTCCTGGCGCTCATGCACGAGTCCGTCGACCGCTTGGGGGAAGTCGCCGGAAAGGAGGGCTGAGGACCGGTACCACGCCACCCAAGTTCGAAACCGAGCCCGAGGACGAGCTAGGAAGCTGTGGCCTGGGGCGCCACCCGATCCTCCGGCCCCCACTCACGCTCCTCATCGGACACGCCCCTTAGGATCAGCCACGAGATCACGATCCACAGCAAGAGGCTCCCCATCGCCGCAGGTCTGCCCCAGCCCAGCGTGACCGAGACCAGCGCGAACATCGCGGGGCCGAGGATCGCAGCGAAGCGGCCGACCATGCTGTAGAGGCCGTAGAACTCCCCGAGTCTCCGGGGTGGTGCCAGGATGAGCATGTAGGGACGGTCGGCGGTCCAGGTGCCGCCCAGCGCGATGCCGGCGACGCATGCGACCGGCCAGAACCAAACGGTCGGCAGTCCCAGCACGGGGACGGCGACCGCCCCAGAGAGGCTCACGACCCACAGGCCCAGCACGAAGTCGAGGGTTCGCTTGGGCCCGATGCGGTCCACGACGGAGCCGAGAGTCAAGCCTCCTACGACCGCGAACGCGATGGCAACCAGCATGAGGAGTTGGGCGCCCCTGACGTCGAAGCCGATTTCCTCGGTCGTATATATGCCAAGGAAGATGATCACGGTGTTCGCCGCGTCGGTATAGAACATGCGCCCGACCAGAAACCGTCCGAGCCCCCGGTACCGTGGAAGGTGCCGGAACGTGTCCCTGACCTGACCGAACGCACTGCGCACCGCCCTGAAATCGATCCTCACTTTGGCGCGGAGCTGCGGTTCCTTGACGAAGAGGAAGATCGGGACCGCGAAGATCGCGAAGATCAGAGCGGTCACCCGGAAGATGCCGACGTGCCCGATCCGGTCGAGGAGCAGCAACCCGCTCATGATTCCCAGGAAAGAGCCGAGGTACCCGACACCGATGCCGAAGCCCCCGATCACGCCCCTCGTGCGCTTCGTGCTCACGACCGACAGCGTCGCGTCGTAGAAGATCAGGCCCGACTGAAAGAAGTAGTTGGCGACGACGAAGACTCCGAGGGTGACCCACAGTCTTCCCAGGCCCAAGGCGGCGGTGCACACCACGCATACGATCGTACACGCCATCAGGAACGGGAGGCGGCGGCCCGCCTGGTCGGAGAGAGCACCGAGGATGGGAGCGCTTACGAAGACGAGCGCCATCGTCAGGCTGTTGGTGTAGCCCCAGGTCGCGTCCGTCCCACCCATGTCGATGACCCAGAGCCCCAGGTAGAACGACACGATGTTCATCGAGAAGACCGTGTTCGCCAGGTCGTACAGCGACCACGACAAGACCGGCCGGGTCAGGACGGTGCCCCAGTAGCCCCCGCTCGAGGGCGTCTTGGCCGGGATCTTCGCTTCCGGCGCCATCAGTAGAGATACCCGAGCCCGATGTATATCGGCATTCCAGCTTCCTCCGAGCGGCCCATGTCGACCGCGACGATGAAGTTCTCCCCCATGCCAAACCGAGCACCGCCCCCAAAGCCGCGGTGAAGGTCGGTCATCAGTTCGCCGAGCCGGATATTACCGTCCCACACCCGGCCCTGATCGAGGAAGGCCGAAAGCACCACGTGGAAGGACGTACCGAATAGGAGGAAGTCGGCGGCGCGCCATCGCAACTCGGCATTCCAAACGAGCATGCCCCGCCCTACGAACCGGTTCTTGAGGACGCCTCTTACGGTCTTGGCACCCCCGAGCCCCTCCTGCTGCTTGAACGACGTCTGCACCTGAAAGAGGTCGTGAACGGGCGCGCCCGCGCCGACGCCCTGAAGCAGGTAGCGGTGCGCGAAGACAATGCGCTCGCCGAGGGAGAAATAGCGGCGATCCGTAAACGTCCACCGCGTATAGCCCGCGTCCGCGCCGAAGCTCTCGTCTACACGTTGAATGAGTAGCTCGGTCCACACACCGCTGCGAGGTCCCGTCTCGCGGTCGCGGGAGTCCCACACGAGCCCAGTCCGTACGTAGTTGGACCAGGTCGTCTGGTCTGTCGAACTCACGTCCATCTCGTATAGTGTGCCTCCGTCGTTCTCGGGAACGGGAAGAACTGAGGTGCGCACCAGTCCGGCGCCGATGAGCCACCGAAGGGGGGTCTCGGCGACGTTCCGCTGCAGGTTGAACGTCGCGCTGCGCCGTGTGCGACCGAAGCGGTAGTAGAACGGGTCGGGGCCGTCGTCATCGTCGAGGGCCTCGTCGTAGGGCTTTGCGTTTCCGACGCCGTAGTACGGCGTGGCGATCTGCTTCTCGCTGCCGAGGTAGGCGTCCAGCCGCCACCCGGCCGCAAGCACATGCGGGGCATCGAAGAAGACCGTGAAGTCACGCCGCCCCCTGCTGGTCAGAAACACAGTGGGCCTTAAAGACCAGACATAGGGGAGTAGTCCACCTTGCCCGTACTGGTACAGTTCTACCAACGCACCGTACCCGACGCCTTCATCGGAGTCGAAGTTCAGCGCCGGCAAACCGCCGATTTCGAGGCCTGTCGGCCCTTGTTGGGCATCCCCCGTACTGGGGTAGGCGACTCCGACAGATACCGAGAGGGCGACGGCACACAACCAGCGGCTGTGAGGAGTGGTCATCGGAACTCCGTGCGGAAGTTGACCTCGGGCTCGAGACGCAAGCTGTGGGTCCAGTGTCGCCGCACCCATACGTATACCGACGTAGACCGATACGCACCCCCCCAGCCTCTTTCGTCACTTCTGGCGTTTCGGCATCGTAGGGCCGCCGAGCCCGACCTACTTCCGATGGAGCAGCCCCGTTGAGCCACGTACCACCGTTCACGCCCGACCGGAGACTCTTTCCGTTCGAGTCCAAGTGGTTCGACAGTAGTGCCGGGACGGTCCATTTCATCGACGAGGGGGTCGGCGATCCGATCCTGTTCTTGCATGGAAACCCCACGTGGAGCTTCCTCTATAGGGGCATCATAATTCGGCTGAAGAAGCGATTCCGCTGCATCGCCGTCGACTACCCCGGCTTCGGCCTGTCGGAGGCTCCGGACGACTACGGGTATACCCCGGCCGATCAGGCTGGCGTGGTGCGCGAGTTGGTCCAGCATCTTGGCTTGCAGCACCTCACGATCATGGGCCAAGACTGGGGCGGCCCGATCGGTCTGCGGGTGGCGCTGGACGAGATGCCCCGGTTGCGCGCACTGGTCATGGGAAACACGTGGTACTGGCCCATCACCTCGCTTACGGCGAAGGCCTTCGCGTACGTCATGTCGTCCGCCCCCATGCAGTCACAGATCCTCAGGAAGAACCTGCTCGTCGAGAAGATCATGCCGATGATGGTGAAGTATCCGCTCGCCGAGGAGGTCATGCACCACTACCGGGAGGCGCTCTCGACCCCGAAGCGGCGCGTGGGTGCAGCCGAGTTTCCGCGTCAGCTCATCGAGTCGAGCCTCTGGCTCGGTGACCTCGCGGACGAAGTGCAGGAGAGGCTCTCCAACGTGCCTGTCCTGCTCACTTGGGGTCTGCACGACCTCGCGTTCCCCCGGCCGTACATGGAGCGCTTCCGCGAGGACTTCAAGGTTAGCCAGGTCCAGCGGCTCGACGCGAAGCACTACATCCAAGAAGACGCGCCCGGTGAGATCGCTGAGGCGATCGAGGGTTTCCTGGACGCGCTGCCCCCCACGGGTGCTACGCCGTCGGCATGACTTTGCTCATCGTGGCAGCCGGGGGAATGGTCGCTGCAGGACTCGAACCTGCGACATCCACGATGTGAACGTGGCGCTCTACCAACTGAGCTAAGCGACCGGCGTCAGTACCCCCACGGGGAGTCGAACCCCGGTCTCCGCCGTGAGAGGGCGATATCCTAGGCCACTAGACGATGAGGGCATCGTTACTTCAGATACTTCCGAAGGGCTCAAAATTTCGAACGGGCCGCTCCAAGCGTCAACCCCTCAACGCCCAACCGCTCTCCAGTGTCATGGCTGATGGTGCGTGTGGGATTCCAGCGCGTTGCGGGAACTTCCTGCACATGACGGTAAGTTACTCTTCCACAAGGGATTAGGTGGCATGCGCGGGGCAACAATGGTGAGCAGGCTGGACCCCGAGTCGCTTCGTGGCTGGTTGAGGAGTCGACGGGGATGGAAGCGCCGCTCCAACAAGCTGGTCAAGGACTTCTCGTTCGGTTCCTTTCGGGATTCGATCGTTTTCGTGAACCGGGTCGCCACGTTGGCTGACGCTCACGATCACCATCCTGACATCGAAGTTCGCTACTGCACGGTAACCCTGACGCTGTCGACGCACGACGCACGGGGGATCACCGACAAGGATCTAGAGCTGGCCGAGCAGATCGACTTTGCAACGTCGTCGCACTAAGATGGCTGCCCGGAAAGGGCGGTGGCCCTTCTAGGGCCGCGACAGCGAGGTGTGGAGTACGCCTTCTAGACCAGTCAGGTAGAAGTCCGGTTCCTCTGCCGCGAGTACTTCGCGGCTGAACGGTCCCCAGAGCGCCGCGGCCGTGTGCGTGCCGGCCGCCCTGCCCGCGCGAAGATCGAACGGCGAGTCTCCGACGAACACTACCTCGTTCGCCTCGTCCGCGAGGCCGAGCCGTTTCAGCGCCAGCTGCACCGGTTCCGGGTCCGGCTTCGGGCGCTCGACTTCATCGGCGCACACGACTGCGTCGAGGCTTTCCCATAGTCCGCAGCACTCGAGAGTGCGGCGAGCCAGTCCGCTGTGCTTGCTCGTCACGACCGCCAGCCTAGTCCCGTTCTCCCGCAGCGTCGACAAGACGGAGGCCGCGCCCGGGAACGGCTCCACGAGGTCATCGTGGATCTCGCGTTGGTAGGCGACATAGGTAGAACGCATGCGCTCGGCCTCGGCAGCGTCACGGGCAAAGTCCCCGAGCTGCTTCGGCAATGGAATCCCGATGGTCGCGAGGAAGCGCTCGTCGGGCGGCGCTTCCCCGAGATGCGTCCGCATGGTGTGTCGATAGCTGCGCAAGATCAGCTCGATCGTGTCGGCGAGCGTACCGTCGAGGTCGAAGAGGACGCCCTTCCAGGCTCGGCTCGTCATAGTTCGGCCGTCACCGTCACACCGCCTTTCGAATCAAGCCACATAGCACGCCACATGCGTGTTTCGCCTGCATGTCACTCAGGCTTGCCGGGGGCGTCAGTTGGATCACCTGACCGCGGTCGCCGGCAGGCAGCAGGATCAGCCCCTCCCGAAGAGCCGCCTCCGCGACCCTGACGGCCTGTCCATCGCCGGCCAACTCGACGCCTATCAGCAGCCCGAGCCCACGGACGTCGACCACCCCCGGCACGGAGGCCAACTCGGGCTCCAGAAGCTCCAGGAGCCGAGCGCCGAGCACGCGGGCTCTGTCGGTGACGTGCTCGCGCTCGAGCGTCTCCAGGACCGCAAGCGCCGCGGCACACGCGAGGGGGTGTCCGAGAAACGTACTCGTATGGATCGCCTCCCCGCGGCTTTCGGGCCAAGCGTCCATCACCTCGCGGCGCGCGAGACAGGCCGAGATCGGGACCCCGCCGCCGAGGGCCTTTCCCAGGCACACGATGTCGGGCTCGAGGCCGACCCGGTGCGAGGCGAGCAGCGCGCCGCATCGGCCCAGACCCGTGAAAACCTCGTCCGCGATCACGAGCGCCCCCGACTCGGCCGCAACCTGCGACAAGGAAGACATGAATCCGTCCGGCGCGAGCCTCGCCCCCGCCCTGCCCTGCACGGGCTCCACGATCACCGCTCCGATGGGGTCGCCATTCGGCGCGCCGTTCTCGAGCGCGAGGCGAACCTCGGTGAGCGCGAGTTCGGCCGTGCCGTCCCCATCCAGCGCGACGTCGGGAAACGCGGCGAAGGCGACGCCCCCGTACAGCCTCGCCGAGAAGGGCGCCCGAAAGTGCTCGCGCTCCGTGGCGGCAAGCGAACCGAGCGTGAGTCCATGATAGCCCCCTCGGAAGGCGAGCACGCCCGGCCGGCCCGTCGCGAGCTGTGCGGTCTTCAGCGCGATTTCGACGGCCTCCGAGCCGGTAGACGCCAGCACGGCACGCGCCTCGTTCCACGGAGTCAGAGCACAGAGGCGCTCGAGCAGGTCCAGTTTCAGCCCGGAGGGGTGCACGTCGCCCATGCCGTGCAGGAGGGTCCCGGACTGTTCGCGCACGGCGGAGACAACCGCAGGGTGCGCGTGGCCCAACAGCGCCACACCGAACGCACTGCTCAGGTCGATGTACACGTTCCCGTCCACGTCGCGCACGTTGGCGCCACGGGCCTCCTTCCAGAAAATCGGCCAACCGTCGTCGATGTAGGTGATGTTGCGTGATTCCACCGCACGCAGACGCTCTGCCATCGCGCGGGATACCGTCGCAGGAGGCTGGACGCGAATGTCGGGGAGCAGCGCTCCGAAGCCGTCTTCGCTTCGGTCGTTCAAGGACCCTCCGAATGTCTATTCTGCGCTGAGCCGTGTGCCAGCCGGCATGCCCATCGCGTGATACCCCTTGTCCACATGCAGCGTCTCACCGGTGATCCCGGCCGCGAGTGGGGAACACAGGAAGGCGGCCGCGTTCCCAACGTCGTCCGGCTTGGTGGCCTCGGGCAGTGGAGCGTTGGCGGCACAATAGTCGACCATGAGCTCGATCGTACCGATCGCCTTCGCCGCTCGACTTGCCAGCGGTCCCGCGCTGATGGTGTTCACACGAATGCCGAACTTGCGGCCCGCCTCGAACGCCAAAGTACGCGTATCGCTCTCCAGTGCGGCCTTTGCCGAGCTCATGCCGCCACCATAGCCCGGGATGACGCGCTCGGCCGCCAGGTACGAGAGAGATACGAGGGCGCCTCTCTCGTTCATGAGCGGACCAAAACGCTGGATCATGCTCACCATGGAGTAGGCGCTCGTGCTCAGCGCTGCGAGGTACCCGTGCCGGCTCGTCTCGATGAGCGGGCTCCGCACCTCGGGACCATTGGCGAGCGAGTGCACGACGACGTCCAGGCACCGGTCCCCGAAGTCGGCGCACATCTTGTCGGCAACGCCCTGGATGGTGTAGCCCTCGAGCTCGGCATAGCGCTTGGACGAGCTCACATGCTCAGGCACGTCCTCGGGCGTGTCGTAGGCAGCGTCGAGCGGGTAGATCCTCTCGAACTCGATCTCACCGCCACCGGGAAGCGAGAGATCCAGCTTCCCACGCTCCAGGCTCTTCGTGAAAATCCTCAGGGTGGGGGGCCACGTGCCAACGCATACCGACGCGCCGGCCGCGGCGAGCGCGCGCGCGATGGCCCAGCCATATCCCCTATCGTCAGCGACACCAGCCACGAGCGCTCGTTTTCCGGACAGATCAATCGGAAGCATCGCGCGCAGCTCCTAGTGGACTTTGATGCCGTGAAGGCCCCGGAGGGAGGCTCCAAAGCTACCCGGGGCCGCGCCGACCGCCTACCCCGCCGGAACTTCACACGCCTCGGCTGGACCCCGAACCAGGAGGCACTACACGAGCCAGACGAGCGCGCCGACGTAGGATGTGAGCAACAGGGCCCCCTCCCAGCGTCGGATACGCCAACGGGAGCGCAGCACGGGAAAGAGCAACAGGGACATCGCTACGACCACCGGGAGCTCTCGCGTGAGCACATCCGGGGGGATGGCCAGCGGCCGCACGACCGACGCCGTGCCCAGGATCGCGGCTACGTTGAAGATGTTGGAGCCAATCACGTTACCGACAGCGATGTCCGCTTCGGAGCGTAGGGCCGCCACGAGCGAGGTCGCCAACTCGGGCAGGGACGTGCCCACCGCCACGACCGTCAGGCCGATGACCACCTCGGAGATGCCGAGCTCACCTGCGATCTGAACTGCTCCCTCGACGATGCAGATGCCACCCAGGACCAGGCATGCCGACCCTGCGATCACCCAGAGCACGTCGCTGCCCGAAACGAGCGATGTCGTGCGTTTGGACGCCTTCATGAACTCCTCGTACTCGCCGAGGATCTCGGGAGCCTCATCCTCTACGGAGTGGAACACGAAGATCAGGTACGCGACCAATGCGAACAGCAAGAGCACACCGTCACCCCGGCTCAATACGCCGTCCCACGCCAGCGGATAGAGCGAGAGCGTGACCAGTAGCATGAGCGGCATCTCGCGCCAGACGACGCGAGCGCGCACGTCGAGGGGACGCACGAGCGCGGTGAGCCCGAGGATCAAGCCGATGTTGGCCAAGTTCGATCCCATGACGTTCCCGATCGCGAGGTCGGGATTTCCTCCGAGCGCTGCGACTGTGCACACGACGAGCTCGGGGGCAGAAGTACCGAACGAGACGACGGTGAGTCCCACCACGATGGGGCTGACACCGAGCGAAGCTGCCAGGCGTGCTGCCCCGCGCACGAGCCACTCCGCCCCGTAGTAGAGAACCCCGATCCCGCACACGAGCAATACGACGTCGCCGATCATCCCCGGCACCCGCTTTCCGTCACGTCCCGCGTCTTCTCAGCCAGCCCGTTATCTCCTCCACGGAGCGCGTGTTCAACACGTCCCCGGCCTCCAGCCATCCCCGTCGTGCCTGGTCCACGCCGAAGCGCATGTCGGCAAGGCCCCGTGGCGAGTGCGCGTCCGTGCTGATCACTACAGGTACTGCGAGCTCTTTGGCTCGGCGCACGTGAACGTCACTGAGGTCCAGTCGGTTGGGGTTCGCATTGAGTTCGACCGCCAAACACAAATCCGCCGCGGCCTCGAGCACGGCCTCTATGTCGAGCTCGAAGGGTTCGCGGCGGCTGATTCTTCGTCCTGTTGGATGGGCCAATATATCAACAGAAGGGTGCTGCATGGCCCGGAGTACCCGTTCGGTCATCGTCTTCCTGTTCTGATCCATGAAGGAGTGGACGGAGATGACGACCAGGTCGAGCTGCTCCAGAACGTCGTCTGGCATGTCTAGAGAGCCATCCCGGAGGATGTCGACCTCGACACTCTTGAGAATCCGGATGCCTGGCACGAGTTCCTGAACTTCCTCGATCTCGGACCACTGCTCTCGCGCGCGCGCCGGGGTGAGTCCCTGAACCATCGCCATAGCCTGGCTGTGGTCCGTGAGCGCGAAGTACTCGTAGCCGCGCTCGAGGCACGCCCTCGCCATCTCCTCCACCGACGCCTTCCCGTCGCTCCACGTGGAGTGCATCTGGAGATCACCCCGCATGTCCGCCAGTGACACGAGCTCCGGCAACTCACCTCCGCATGCAGCCTCAACCTCACCGCGGTCCTCCCGGAGCTCCGGCGGAACCCACGACATGCCGAGCACCTCGTACACGCCCTGCTCGGTGTCTCCGGCGAGCCGCTCTCCGTCTTCCTTGCCGAGGGGCTCGTCGTCCTCGCTCTCCGGCACGCGGAAGACACCCCATTCGTTCACGCGCAGCCCTTGGCGGACCGCGCGCGCGCGCACTGCGACGTTGTGCTCCTTGGAGCCGGAGAAGTACTGGAGCGCCGCCCCGAATGATCTCGACGGGATGACACGCAGATCGACCTGCAATCCTGAGTGAAGGACGATACTGCCCTTGGTGTTCCCTGCGCCTTCCACGCGCTCGGCGCCGGAGAACGACACGAAGTGGTCCACGACGGGAGTGCCATCACCCTCGAGCTCGGCCAGGATATCGACGTCCCCGATCGTCTCTTTCCGGCGGCGAAGGCTTCCCGCAACCTCGATTCGTCCCACGCCTGGCGCTGCCTGCATGTGTTCGAGCACTCCGGCGATGAGCCTCTCCGTCTCGTGGATCTGGAAGCGCCCCGTGTGTTTCCTATGGTCTTCGATCGCGCGCACGATCTTGCCGGCGCTCTTCACACCGAAGCCGTCGATCTCCTGGACCCGTCCGATCTCGAGCGCGGCCGCGAGATCATCCACGGTCCGCACGTCGAGCTGCTCGAAGAGCTTCCTGGCCTTCTTGGGTCCCACGCCGTCGAGGCGCATCAGCTCGACGAGCGAGCGCGGAAACTCGGCGGCGACCTCCTCGAGCCGACTGATCGAGCCGGTATCGAGGAACTCGCCGATGTACTTGGCGACACTCTTGCCGATACTTGGCAGCTCGGTCAGATCCTCACCGGCCTCCACCATGTCCTTGAGTGGCCGGCTGAGACTGTTGATCGTGTTGACGGCGTTGCGGTACGCACGGATGCGGAAGGGTGAAGCGCCCTGGATTTCCAATAGGTCCGCGAGCTCAGTCAGCGTCCGGGCGACGTCGAGGTTCTCCATCAGACGCGGAAGGGCGTCGAACAATCGCAGATCAAGGGAGGTCGACCCCTCCACCGAGCGTTCTGACCATCTCCACGAAGGCATCGAAGTCGAGCACGGTTACGCCGAGTCGCTCGGCCTTCTCGAGCTTCGAGCCTGCGTTGTCACCCGCCACCACGTAGTCGGTTTTCTTGGAGACCGAGGAGGCGGTCCTCCCACCCACCGATCGCCAGGCGGCCTCGGCTGCTGCCCGTGGAATCGGGATCGTACCGGTGAAGACCGCGGCGCCCGCGTCCGGTAGCTCGTCCGGCAGCGGTTCGGGACCCACGGGCACGACACCTCGGTCCAAGATCGCGTCGATCGCCGCAACGTTGCGGCCATCCTCGAGAAACGTCGTGATCGTCTCGCTCATCTTCGGGCCGATCCCGTCGACCGCCTCGAGTTGCTCGGCAGTCGCGCCACGGATCGCTTCGATCGTGCCGAAGTGTTGCGCGAGGTCTCGGGCCACGGTGACTCCGACCTCTGGGATGCCTAGCGCGATGAGGAAGCGCGCGAGCTCCGGCTTCTTCTTCGACTGGATCGCTTCGATCAGCGCATTCGCGGACTTCTCCGCGAAGCCCTCGTGCTCCACCAGCTGTTCGGGGCGGAGGTCGAAGAGCTCGGCGAGACTTCCGACCAGGCCCTCTCGCACGAAGAGCGCGGCGGTCTCCTCACCAAGGCCCTCTATGTCGAGCGAGGACCGAGCACCGAAGTGCTCGATCCGACGCTGGAGCTGCGCCGGGCAAGCGAAGCGGTTCGGGCACTTGGTGCGCGGACCCTCCTCGAAGACCAGAGTGCCGCAGGCGGGGCACTCCGCAGGCATCTCGAAGGGGGGCCGGCGGTTCTCCTCGTGCTCGACCACCTCGACGACCTGGGGGATCACGTCCCCAGCGCGCTGGATCCGCACCGTGTCGCCCTCTCGCAAGTCCTTGCGCTTGAGCTCCTCCCGGTTGTGCAGGGAGGCGCGGGACACCGTGACGCCGCCCACGACGACCGGACGAAGGATCGCAACCGGTGTCAGCACCCCGGTGCGACCCACGTTGATGTCGATCTTGTCGATACGCGTGATGCCCTGGCGCGGCTCGAACTTGAGCGCGAGCGCCCAGCGCGGGTGATGCGACGTGGCGCCGACCGCCGAGCGCATGGAGGAGTCGTCCAGCTTGATGACGATCCCGTCGATCTCGAAGTCGAGCTGGTCACGATCCGCACCGAATGCCGCGTGGTAGTCGAGGATCTCTTCGACTGAGCCAGCCAACTCGATACGTTCGGGTAGCTTGAAGCCCCACTGACGGATCGCTTCGACCCCCTCGGTGTCACTCCGAAACGTCTGTCCTTCCACGACCAGCAGGTCGTACACCAACACATCGAGCTTCCTGGATGCGGTCACCTGCGGGTCGAGCTGTCGAACCGAGCCCGCCGCCGAGTTGCGTGGGGACGCGTACGGGTCGAGGCCCGCCTCGACGAGACCCGCGTTGAAGTCCTGGAAGTCGGAGATGTACATCAGGACCTCCCCGCGCAGCGCCACGAGCGCCGGTGCTGGACGGTCGTCCGTGCGCAGGCGCAGCGGCACCGACGGAATGGTCCGAATGTTCGCCGTAACCTGCTCCCCCTCGCGGCCGTTGCCGCGTGTAACCGCCCGGGTGAGCACGCCCTGCTCGTAGACGAGCTCGATGGAGGCACCATCGAGCTTCGGCTCGAGCACATAGACAGGTTCGTGGCCCTCGCCGAGCGCCTTGCGCATGCGCTCGTCGAAGCGACGTACCTCATCCGGGTCCTGCGTCGAGTCGAGCGAGAGCATCGGCGCAGTATGCGCCACCGTCTCGAACTTGTCCTGCGGCTCCGCTCCGACTCTTTGCGTCGGAGAGTCGAGAGCGCACAACTCCGGATACGAGGCCTCGATAGCTTGCAGTCGCTTGAACATCGAGTCGTACTCATCGTCCCCGATCTCGGGGCGAGCCTCGGCGTGATAGAGGTAGGAGTGACGCCGGAGCTCGTCGCCCAGCCTCTCGGCTTCAACACGGGCCTCGTCGAGGGTCATCGTGTTCGGATCGACTGCGCGCGACTCGTGGCTCACAGGAAGTGGCGGCTCCTCCGGGCATGGCCCCGGGTCCGGGTATGGCTCTGGGTCAAAGGGACGCCAATAATACCGTCTAGTCTCCCTATGGGGACACGCTGCCCGGCCGACCTCGAAGGCTGGCCGTTGGTCATCGCCGCGCTTCGAGACACGTTCGCGGAGCTCGAGTCCGGCAACTGAAGTGGTCGTCGTGTCGCGGGAGGGTCCGAGGTATCGTGGCGCGATCAAGGTCCGACATCGATACTTTACGCCCCCGCACGCCCTCGCGTCGGGCCGGGCAATATGAGTTCGGAGGAAGAATGAAAACGGATCAGCCACTTCTGCGTGTAGCGTTCGCCGTCGCGACCCTCTTTGCGATGGCCGGCAGCGCCGCCGCCCAGATGGAAGACACCAACCCCAGGCGCGCGGATGAAGGAGATGGCCCTCACGAGCGGCTGATTCTCAGGGGCGCGACGTACATCGACGGCGCCGGCGGACCGCCAATCGGCCCGGTGGATATCGTCATCGAAAACGACCGTATTGCAGAAATCCGCTCGGTCGGCTTCCCGATGGCACCGATCGACGAGAACCGTCGGCCACAGGGCGCCACGCGTGAAATCGACATCTCGGGCATGTACGTGCTGCCGGGCCTCATCGACATGCATGCACATACGGGCGGCGCCGGGAAGGCGCCACAAGCCGAGTACGTCTACAAGCTTTGGATGGGCAACGGCATCACGACGTCACGCGGCGTGGGCCACGGCTCGATGATGTGGGGACTGCAACAGAAAGCGCTCTCCGAGCGAAACGAGATCGTCGCACCCCGCATGTTCACATACGCCCGGCCGGGCGAAGGCTGGGACCAAGGCCCCGTGAACAGCCCCGAAAGTGCGCGCGATTGGGTGCGATGGGCCGCGGCCGTCGAGGTGGACGGCGCGAAAATCGATGGCCTCAAGCTGACTTCGTTCCCGCCGGCGATCATGGAGGCGCTCAACGACGAGGCGCATAAGCACGGCCTAGGCACCGTGGCCCACCTGGCACAGACCGGGGTGTCGCGCATGAATGCGCTGGACGCGGCACGCTCCGGCCTCGACATGATCACTCACTACTACGGGCTCTTCGAGGCCCTGTTCGACGACCGGACCATCCAGGACTTCCCGCACGACTACAACTACAACAACGAGCAGGACCGCTTCGGCCAGGTCGGGCGGCTGTGGTACCAGTCCGCGGAGCGGGGATCAGAGAAGTGGAATGCGCTGATCGACGAGTTCCTGGAGCTCGATCTCGGACTCGATCCGACCATGACGATCTACGAGGCCAACCGGGACGTCATGCGCGCCCGTGAGGCCGAATGGCACGAGGAGTACACACTTCCGAGTCAGTGGGACTTCTATCAGCCCAGTCGTCAGGCTCACGGCTCGTACTGGTACTACTGGACCACCGAGGACGAGTACCACTGGGGCAAGTTCTACGACAAGTGGATGCAGTTCCTCAACGACTACAAGAACGCCGGCGGCATCGTCACGACCGGCTCGGACTCGGGCTTCATCTACAAGCTGTACGGTTTCGACTACATACGTGAGCTGGAGCTTCTACGGGAGGCCGGCTTCAGCCCCCTGGAGGTAATCCGGGCCGCCACGTACCACGGGGCGCTCCAGCTCCACAAGCCGAAAGGCATGGAGAACGACCTCCAGTTCGGCGTGCTCGAGGTTGGCATGAAGGCCGACATGATCGTGGTCGACCGCAACCCGCTCGCGAACCTCAAAGTGCTCTACGGGACCGGCGCTCCGATGCTCAACGACGAGACCGGCGAGCTCGAGCGAGTGGGCGGCATCACGTACACCATCAAGGACGGCATCGTCTACGACGCGAAACAACTGCTCGCGGACGTGCGCGAGATGGTACGCCAGCAGAAGCGGGAGCGCGGCATCATCAGCGAGCAGGGCGGGAGCTAAAAGCCCGTGGTATTTGTCGCCCAATCCACGCACCAAGATTTGGGCGAACCGTGAACGTCGCCAAACTCAGGGCGGACACCCCCGGGTGCGCGAACCGCGTGCACCTCAACAACGCGGGGGCGTCGCTGATGCCAGGCCCGGTCCTGGACGCGATCACGGCGCACCTGGACCTCGAAGCTAGTATCGGCGGGTACGAGGCAGAGTCTGAGGCCTCGGCAGAAATCGCCGCCGCGTACGAGGACGTCGCGAACCTGTTGAGCACCTCTGCGGCGAACATCGCGTTCAGCGGACACGCCACGGCTTCGTTCGTCGCAGCACTGTCCGCGGTCCGCTTCTCGCCAGGAGACGTGGTACTCACGACACGCAACGACTACGTCTCCAACCAGATCCAGTACCTGGCCCTCGCCGACCGCTTCGGGGTGGAAGTGGTGCGCGCGCCGGATGCCCCCGAAGGGGGCGTCGACCTCGGCGCAATCGAGGGGCTCATCCATCGTCGTCGGCCTCGCCTCGTCGCGGTCACGCAGATCCCCTCGAGCTCCGGTCTCGTTCAGGACGTGACGGCGATCGGAGCGATGTGCCGGGCCAGAGAGATCGTCTACCTCGTCGATGGCTGCCAGTCGGTCGGTCAGATGCCCGTGGACGTCGAGGCGATGGGATGCGACTTCTTCTCCGCTACCGCGCGGAAGTACCTGCGTGGCCCTCGCGGCGCGGGCTTCCTCTACGTATCCGACCGTGCCCTCGACGCAGGTCTGGAACCGCTCTTCCCAGACCTCAGGGGGGCGGACTGGGTCGCTCCCGACCTCTACCAACCCGCACCCGACGCGAAGCGGTTCGAGACCTGGGAGTTCTTCTGGGGACTCGTGCGCGCGACCGGTGTGGCGGCGAGATACGCGACCGACCTGGGCCTGGACGTGATCCGCGAACGCTCGTGGGGCCTCGCCGATCGGCTGCGCACCATGCTGCGGGGGATCGACGGGGTCCGTACGCTCGACCGGGGGCCGACGCTCTGCGCTACGGTCACGGCGTCGGTCGAGGGGTGGCGTCCGCCAGACCTCGTTCGCGAACTCCGTGAGCGTGGCATCAATACCTCCGGCCAAGAGAGCACAGACGCCGTCATCGATTACGAAGAGAAGCGCGTGAATGGCTCACTACGCATCTCACCGCACTATTTCAATACCGAGGAGGAGCTCGCGACGCTGATCGAGGCACTCGAGGAGCTCGTGGCCGAGGCTTGAGCGAGTCGTTGTTTTGTAGACGTTCGTCGCCGCGATGAAGAAATTGCGCCAGCCCCGCGTAGGACCAGTCACGTAAGAGGAGCCACATTGCAGCCTGAGCTGGAGCGGGAACTGATACGCAAGTGCCAAACCGGTGACACTCGGTTCTACGAGCCCCTCGTCCGAGCCTACGAGCCGTCGGGTCTGCGACTCGCCGTGGCGATGATGAGCAATACGGAAGACGCTCAGGACGCGCTTCAAGAGGCGTTCGTGAAGACGTTCAGGTCGCTGCACCGCTTCGATGTGCGACGGCCCTTCGGTCCGTGGTTCTTCCAGATTCTGAGGAACCAGTGCAGGGACATGCTTCGCAGCCGACAGGCGCGGTTCAAGGTGGAAACGCTGGATGAGCGACTGGAGGCCCGCCCAGCGAGCAGTGAAAAGGGTCCCGAGCGGGCCCATCAACGCAGCGCCGTACGTGAGATACTCTGGATGGGTCTTGAGCGGATCGGTGATGAACACCGTGAAATCCTCGTCCTCAAGGAGCTCGAAGGGTTCAGATATTCGGAGATAGCCCAGATCCTGGAAATACCGGAAGGGACGGTGGCGAGCCGCCTCTATCACGCGCGACACGCGCTTAAAGAGGCGCTCGTCGATCAGGGCGTCGAGTACCCCTAGGAACAATGGCCGACCGAGTCTCCAAGGAAGACCTGATGCGCTACATGGACGGCGAAATGCCGCCCGAGGAGCGCGTTCGCGTGGACGCTGAGCTCGAGCGTTCGACGGAGTTGAAGCGAGAGTTGGCGATTTTCCTTGCGATGAGGACGGATTTCCAGGGACTGAGCTTCGACCCCGGTACCTACCACAGCTCCGTTTGGGACAAGGTGAACGCCAGCGTGACCAGACCCATCGGTTGGATCCTAGTCGTCGTCGGGGCCATCGTTTGGACGGCCTACGGCTCATACGTATTCACGACTTCGCCCGCGAATGCGTGGGAAAAGCTTGCCACAGGCGCGATCGTGATCGGTATTCTCACTCTCCTGGCTTCCGTGATCTGGGAGCGTTACAAGGAGTGGGGTGCGGACCCGTATAAGGACGTCCATCGATGATCATCGTCACCACGCTCGAGGTGCAGGGCAAGCAAATCAAGCGCACCTTGGGCATGGTCCGTGGCAGCTCGATCCGTTCGCGGCACATCGGTCAGGACATCATAGCTGTGCTGCGGAACATCGCCGGCGGCGAAGTCCGTGAGTACACCAAGATGCTCGCGGAAGCCCGTGAGCAGGCCCTCGACCGCATGGTCGAAGAAGCCCGGACGCTCAAAGCCGACGCAGTCGTGTGTGTTCGCTTCCAGACCTCGATGGTCATGGCCGGCGCGGCAGAGATGCTCTGCTACGGGACCGCCGTGACGTTCGAGCCGAGCAGCTAGCCTATCTCCGCCGCTCGCCCGGGAGCCTCCGGCACAAATTTCTTGCTGATCCCGCGCAAGGCCGGCACTTTCGCGATGCCCTTCCCAGAGGCGGATCCTGTGAGGACCACTCTTGGCGTCACTAGCCATCCTCCAACCAGACGCTCGAGCCGCGGCACGAATGAGCACCGCCCTCGGGGGAACGCACGAGGTCGTCGTGCGTTCTTCGTGGCGTGCCCTGAACGAGGCGCTGAGCGGAGAATCGATCGATGCATGTGTCGTTGACGCGGACCACCCCGGCCGAGACGTGGCACGCGCCGAAATCGAAGCGATTCGCGAGAAGTACCCTAGCCTCGCGATCATCGCCTACGCCGACGTCACGGGGGAGCTCGAGTACTACGATCTGGGTGAGCTGGGCGTCGATGGCGTTCTTCTCGCCGGCCGGCACGACGCGGCCAAGATCAGAGATGTGGTGGACCAGGCGATGGCGGCGAACAGCGCCATCCGGATCGCTCACGAGCTCGAAGGACGGTTCGGCACGCTCGGCTCACGGGCCATTGCGTGGTCCATCGAACACGCCACGTCCGAGCCCTCCGTTGAGCAATTCGCAGCCGCGATGGGCCGCGCGCCGCGTTTGTTGGTGTCCGCGCTGCACCGGGACGGGCTGCCGTCCCCGAAGACGCTCTTGCTCTGGGGACGACTCCTTCGGGCTGGAGCGTATCTGGGCCGCGACCGCCGCACGGTCGAGGAGACAGCGTTTCTGCTCGGCTACTCGACGGCGAGTTCTCTCGCTCGGGCCATGAAGAAGAACACGGGACTCACCGCCAGCGGAGTCGCGGCACGCGGCGGACTCGCGTGTGTGCAGGCGGCACTCTTCGCCCGGCCGCGGCACGCGGCGAAGAGGGAGCGCGCGCTCAAGGGCCTGTCGGTCGTGCTCGCCGTCTCGCTCCAGGTCGGGTGTGCCTCGGTGGGAGGAGGCGTCGGTGCCGGAGACGTCGATCGCGAAGCGATCGACGAGACCCTGGACTCGGCACCCTTCGACCAGGTGCATTTCGGCGTTCTGGCAATCGACGCTCGAACCGGCCGCATCCTGTTTTCGCGCAACGCTCACCGGAAGTTCGTTCCGGCGTCCAATCAGAAGATTCTCGTCACCGCCACTGCGCTGTCCCTGCTGGGACCGGACTACCGGTACCGGACCGAAGTATGGGCGACCGGCTCTGTCCTCGGATCGCTGCTCGACGGCGACCTGGTCGTCATCGCTTCCGGAGACCCCTCTCTCTCCGACCGATATTGGGACTCGGGCGAGGCGGCGCTGTCCGCGATCGCGGACTCACTGAGACGGCGGGGGCTCGAGCACGTAGCCGGATCGGTGTTCGTGGACGTGTCGGCGTGGGACTCGGCCACCGTGGGGCCGACGTGGCAGGTGGCGGACCTTCGGGGCCGATCCGCGGCCACTGGTGGGGCGTTCGCGATCGACGAGGGAGAAATCGAACTCATCATTCGTGCCGGCGCGGCGGTAGGAGCACCCGCATCCGTCGAATGGTCTCCGCTGGGTAGCGACGACTTTGTGACCTCTCGGCTCAGGACCTCCCCACCCGACAGCACCACCCGGGTCCGCCCGAGCTACCTCCCGGAGTCCCGGAGGTTGGTTCTGGAGGGACGCGCCGAGCTCGGCACGGTGGACACGCTGTCATTCGCGATCCGAGACCCCGTTCGCCAGGCAACGGCGGCGCTCGGCAGGGCGATCGCAGATGCAGGCATCGTTGTCGAAGACCAGGCGCGGGTCGTGTGGGTCGACAGCGTCCGAGTCGGTCGGGGATGCTTGTCGGGCTCGGTGCGGGAATGTGCCAACGCAGGGCTCATCTTTTCGCTCGAGTCGCCTCCGCTCTCGGAGTTGGTGGCCGGCATTCTCGGGCCGAGTCAGAACTGGATGACCGAACAGCTCATTCGCACGCTCGGAGCCGACCGGGGTGAGAACGGTAGTTGGTCCGAGGGCGTCGAAGTGATTCGAACCTTCCTCACCGAGCAGGTCGGGGTCGACAGCCTGGACATAGCGCCGAGGGATGGATCAGGGCTCTCGGCCTACAACCTAGTGACGCCCCGAGCGCTGGTCCGCATTCTGCAGTACATGCGGCGCGGTTCAAACGCTGCGACCTATCGTGCGGCGCTGGCTGAACCCGGCGAGGAGGATTCGACGCTCGAGCGGCGTCTAACGGATCTGGAGGGGCGGCTCTTCGCCAAGACAGGAACGATCTCCAACGTGAACTCTCTCTCAGGATATCTCGTACGGGACGACGGCACAGAGGTGATCTTCTCCATTCTTTCGAATGGCTCCGGACTCCCGGCGTCACGCGTGCGCGCAGCGATCGACGACGTCGTGAGGGCCCTGGCGAGATAGGTAGCAGATGAGCGACTACGATCTTCCCGATCTCCCGTCCGACAAGGACCTGGGGCTCACCGAGGACGAGATCAAGGAACTCGAGGCCGAGTTCTCCGACGACCGTCCAGAGATGACCGCGGAGGAGATGGCGGCCTTGTTGGGGGAGGAGCCACCCGCGCCAGCCGCCTCGGCTGCAGGGACCGGCACGGAGCAACCGTCGAAGAAAGAGCAGCGGGCGGCCGACCGCGCGCGCAAGAAGGCGGAGAAGGAGGCCGCGCGGGAGAAGGCCAAACAGGAGAAGAAGGCGAAGCGCGCTCAGCCAAAGGCAGAGAAGGCTTCGGCGGAGGAGGCGCCCGGAGAGTCCGAGCAGGCAGCCCCCGAGCCCGCGGAAGAGGGCCCGCGCAGCAAGTGGCGGGGGCCTGCCACCGCGGCACTACTGCTCGCGGCGTGCGTCTTCGCGAGTAGCCGGACCGGTCAGCTACGCCCCGTGCCCGCGAATGCGGGGGAAGCAGAGTTCTCCTCCGCACGCGCCATGGCGACGCTGGTGGAAATCGCTCGCGCTCCACACCCGACCGGCTCACCTGAACACGCACGGGTGCGCGAGTACCTCGTGGATCGCCTCACCCTCATGGGCCTGGAGCCCGAGGTGCAAACCGCTACGAGCCTGATCCAGGACGGGTCGATAGTGCGGTCCGCGACGGTGCGCAACGTGGTGGCCCGGATCGCTGGCACGGCTTCGACGGGAGCGGTGTTGGTCACCGCGCACTACGACAGCCGTGAGCTCGCGCTGGGCGCGGCCGATGACGGTTCCGGGATCGTGTCGATCCTCGAGGCGTTGCGGGCGATCCAGGCGAGCGGACCGCTTCAGAACGACCTCATCGTGCTCTTCACCGATGCGGAAGAGCTGGGCCTGCTCGGCGCCCGCGCCTTCGTAGACGAGCACCCTTGGATAGACGACGTGCGCCTCGTGCTCTCCCTCGAGATGAGAGGCAGCGGCGGACCGTCCATCATGTTCGAGACCGGCCAGGAAAACGGCTGGATCGTTCGTGCGTTCCGGGCGGCAGACCCGACCGCCTACGGCAATTCAATGTCCTACGAGGTCTACGAGAGGTTGCCGCGGGACACCGACTACACGCCGTTCAAGGAAGCCGGCATCCAGGGGCTGAACTTCGCGGCCATCGACAACGCGCACGTATATCACCAGGTGTACGACTCACCCGAGAACATGTCCGAGTCGACGCTGCAGCATCACGGCACGCATGTGCTCAACGCGTTGCGATATCTGGGAGACCAGGACCTGGCCGAGGTCGACGCGCCGAACGTGACGTTCTTCAACGTGCCCGGTTTCGGCTTCTTCGTCTACGATGCCAAGTGGGTTCTGCCGATCTCGGGAGGCCTGCTCGTGCTCTTCTTGCTCGCGCTACTCGTGACACGAGTCGTCACCGGCAGCTTCGTCGGGATCGTCGTCGGCGCGGGCATCTCGACGGTCGGTGTTGCACTCTCGTACGGGGCCGCCAGAGTGCTCGCTGCGTGGCTGCCCGGCTTCCATCCAGAGCTCGGCAGTCTGCACGGCTCGGCGTACCACAGCGAAGGCTGGTACGTGCTCGCCTTGGCTTGTGCCGTGCTCGCGATCGTCACTGCGCTGCATGGTGTCGCACGCCGGTGGGTCCACCTGAATTCACTGGCGTTGGGCGCCACCATCGCTCCACTGGGGGCGGCAGCGTGGTTGAGTTATTCGATGCCTCTCGCGGCGATGAACGTCCAGTGGCCCCTCGCCGCGGCTCTCTCAGCGATCGTATTGCTGGGCATCCTCCGCAGGAACACTCCGGGCGTCGTCGGATGGACTCTGGCCCTGCTGCTGGCTCTGCCGGTGCTCGCCTTTCTGGAGCCGGTCACGGAGCTGTTTTGGATCGCCATGTCTTTCCAGCTCGCGGGAGCGTTGGCGGTGCTGATGGCGGTCACAGCGTACTTGTGTCTGCCCGCGATCGATGGGCTGAGGCATCCCAACTCCTGGTGGGCACCGGTGACGAGCCTCGTCGTCGGTGGTGCGGCGCTCGGCATCGGGATACTGACTGCGAGAGCTACATCGGAGCGTCCATCGCCTTCGACGCTACTCTACGCACTCGACCATGGGGCCCGGGAGGCGCTGTGGGTCACCGGCCCTCTCTCGGACTCGGCCAACACGGCCGCTCGGGAATGGGCGGTCGCGCGGGCGGGCTCTGAGTTCGACGCCGTGCGGGACCTGAGCAACTTCGCATACACCGATCTCGGAGAAACCTTCGGCGATGTGCCGGTGGCCGATGCGGAGCTCGTCGACGCGCCGGAGCCGGAGATCTATACCGACTACAGTGACCCGGTCGGTGGCAAGCGCCGGGTGCTGATGAGCGTCCGCTCCCGGATCGAAGCCGAGGTGCTGGGCTTCCAATACGCGGAGGGTTCCGGCACGCGCTTGCTCTCGATCAACGGCAAGGCGGTGCCCGACCCCAGTTCGATGCGGTGGGCATTCCACTCCGGTGAGCCGGACCCGGTCGTGCTCTTGGAGCTCGAGGTGCCGGAGGACGAGCTGCTCGAGTTGAACATCGTCGAACACACACTCCGCCCTCAGGAGATCCTGGGCGCCGACGTGTTCGAGCGCCCCGAGGAGCTCGCCCCGGACATCACGCGCTTGAGCGACCGCGCGATGCTGCTGACGCGATTCGCGGCCAGACGCTTCGACGAGGGCGATGCGGCTCCCTTCGACCTTCAGCAGTTGCTCGACTCGATCACCGCGGGGAACGGCACGGGGAACGAGGCCGAGGCGAGCCCCGGAGTTGGCGGCACGGAGGCCAAGGAGCCCGCGGGCGCGTCCGACACGGCGGCCGTGGCTGATACCGTGGCGGCGGTGGCCGATACCGCGGCAGCGGCGGGGCGAGACCGCGGTCGCCGCCCATGAAGCGCCTCTCGCTGGGTCTCGCTTTCGTGCTCGCGTGGCTCGCCTCAACGGCCTGCGCCGAGCAGGCAATCTACGAGTTCGAGGTTCCGGAAGACGTAGGCGATCGCTGGTACAAGGGGAACACGCACGCGCACACGACGATGAGTGACGGAGATTCGTCGCCCGAGTATGTAGCGCAGTGGTACAAGGACCACGGCTACGATTTTCTGGTGCTCACTGATCACAACGTCTTTACCGATCCCGCCGCGCTCAGTCACCTGGTCGACTCTACGTTCCTGCTGATCCCCGGCGAGGAAGTCACGTCCAGCTTCGAGGACGCGTCGATTCACGTGAACGGCCTGAACATTCCCGGGCTCATCGAAGCGCGGCAGGCCGAGACGCTCGTCGCCACCATCCAGGCGAACGTGGACGCGATTCGCGACGTCGAGGGCGTCCCGCACATCAATCATCCGAACTTCCGCTGGTCCTTCGGAGCCGACGAGCTGAGGCAAATCGAGCGCGACAGACTGCTCGAGATCTGGAACGGGCATCCGACGGTCCACAACGAAGGCGGCGGCGGCAGCCCGGGTCTCGAAGAGATCTGGGACATTTTGCTCACGGAGGGCAAGGTCCTCTACGGAATCGCGGTCGACGACGCGCATCACTTCCAGGGAGAGTTCGCGCCCGGCCGCGTGAATCCAGGCCGAGGGTGGGTCGCGGTGAACGCCTCGTCGCTGGATGCCCTGGAGCTCATGGCGTCGCTCGAGGCGGGTCGATTCTACGCAAGTACGGGTGTCGCGCTCTCGGACATAGTGATTACGCCCGACCGCATCGAGATCCACATCTCAGAGTTGGACGACTTCAGGTTCAGCACGGTCTTCTCGGGTCCTTCGGGGGTGATCTTGGCAGAGACCGACGAGAACCCTGCGGCGTTCGATCTCGGAGGCAACGACGTAGCTTATGTTCGAGCGAAGGTGACCGACTCGGGAGGTCGAGTCGCCTGGACCCAACCCGTCTTCGTAACCCGGAGATAGCTGATGCTCCGATGGATCGTCACCGCCGCGTGCCTCGGTACCGCGGCCCTGATCCTCGTCTGGTCCTTCCTCATCGGTGTGAACACACCCACGGGCACGATCCTGACCAACTTGGGGACCGAGCTTGTCGGTATCGTGGTCACGGTCGCGGTCGTGGAGTGGTTCTTCGAGCGCCGGCGACACCACACGAGGGGCCGTCAGCTCGCGTGGGATACGCTGCACGCGGTCGAGCACGTCGTGTGGGTATGGCAGGGCGGACCCCGGGAAATGGACACCGACGAGGTGCTCGGCATCCTGAATGCCGTGGGAGCTGACGATCCGCTGCCGGACTTCACCGAGGGACTATTCTTGAACATCGGGACGCGCAGCCGCCGCCTCCTCAATGACGACCCGGAGGCGGTCGGTGCCGTGCGCGGCTTCATGGACAGTCTCGAACACCTCGCGCGGCTCAGCGCGATCCGGGACGGAAAAGTGCCGATGCCCGCGCGAAAGGTCGGCGACATCCTCGAGCAGGGAACGACCGCACTCGCCAGGGCCCTCGGCAAGACGACCGAACGCCACTTGGCGAGCCTCATCCGGTATCGGGATCCCTCCGTCGAGAGCCAGGAGCGCCGGCACTTCGGCGGGCGTGGCACGCTGACATGGCCGGTCAGCGAGCAGGCTGGGAGCTTGGATTGAGACTCGCCGGCTCTCTTAGGATTCTTGTCGCAGTGCTGGTGGCCGGGTGCGCAGCGGAAGCGGGCGACCCGGATGCGGCATCTCGAAGCGACGCAGCCACCCGGAGCCCCGGCGTCGAGATTGAATACATCGCGCACGCTTCGTTTCTCCTCCGTGCGGAGGACGGCACGGAGCGGCGCTGGCACTTCTTCAGCAGTTCGACGGAAGCCAGGGACCGGCCAGCTACCACGCTGCGGCGATGGTAGCCACCGGTCTGGGTGACCTGGACCGGGCGCTCGACCACCTCGAAGAGGCCTATGCCATCCGATCGGCTCATCTGTCAGGGAGGTCGCGGTCAGACCCGAGTTCACGATCCTCCGTGCACACACACGGTTCCAGGCACTTCTGCGGCGCATGGGTCTGGAAGGCGTGACCAGCCCCAATCCGACCTGCTCGAGCCAGATCACCTGACCCAGTCCTGTTGCAGCACCCAGCCGATCGTTAAACAGTGAGTTTACAGGGGGTTAGGTTGGTCTCCGACACGTTATCAAAGATCTACCTGACTGGGTTGTCGATCGTGATCTTGAATTCGACAGAGACCCCCTGATTTCCGGCGGCATCCCAAGCGATAGCCTTGAGGACATGCGCCCCGTTGCTGGCCGTCGTCGTGTCCCAAACCATGACATAGGGTGGAGCTTCAATGCCCTCACCGAGGTCATTCCCGTCAAGAGTGAACCGTACGCCGCTCACGCCTCGATTGTCCATTGCGTTGGCCAAGACGTCGATTCGTCCGGAAACCGTGGATCCATAGGCCGGTGAGAGGATCATGACCGTCGGAGGGTTGGTGTCCCGTTCCCCCCGATAGGCGGAGACGCCGTGCTCGTGCATATCCAGTCCAGCAAGCTCCACCTCTTCTTCCACCCTCAGCCAGTTGGCCTTCTTCATGGTAAAGAACACCACAAAGGAGAAGGCTGCGCAGAAGCCACCGATGCTCACGATCCCGATCACCTGGCTCAGGAGTTGAGAGGGCGAGGCCAGGTTGCCTAGGAGGCCCACCGCCAGGGTACCCCAGATGCCACAGACGAGGTGAACGGAGATGGCGCCGACCGGATCGTCGATCTTGAGCTTTCGATCAAGGAACAGGACCACGGCGACCACGAGGACGCCAGCGATAAACCCGGTGGCCACTGCATCCAGGATACCCAGCTGGTCTGCACCGGCGGTAACGCCCACCAGCCCCGCGAGGGCGCCGTTGAGGACCATGGCGAGGTCCAGATGCTTGATCAACACCACCGTGCCCAGCATGGCTCCCATGACGCCTGCGGCACCGCCCAGGTACGTAGTGACGAAGACATAGGACACGGCGCCGGGATCGGCCGACAGAACCGAGCCGCCGTTGAATCCAAACCACCCGAACCACAGCAGAAAGACACCCACCGTGGCTAGGGGCAGGCTCCCTGGCTGCAAGGTATTTACCTTGTCGCCGTCGTACTTCCCGAGCCTCGGACCCAGAACGATGCAACCCATGAGCGCAGCCCAACCGCCCACACCGTGGACGAGCGTCGAGCCGGCAAAGTCGTAGAACGGCGTCTGCATAGCGTCGAGGAACCCGCCACCCCACTTCCACATACCGACTATCGGGTAGCACAAAGCCAGATAGAGGAACGCAAAGACCATGAAAGGCAGAATCCGCACCCGCTCTGCCACGGCACCCGAGACGATGGTGACCGCCGTGGCGGCGAACATGGCCTGGAAGATGAAGTCGGCCCAGTAGGTGTAGTTCTCGTTGTATGCACTGGTGATTCCACTTGCGTCGGTGCCAATCCCAAATCCTGCGAAGCCGAAGAAGGCTCCGGCAAACTCTTCACCGGGATACATCAGGCCGAACCCGATCAGCGCGTAGATGAGAACGCCCATCGACACGATGGTGACATTCTTGAAGAGGATGTTGACCGTGTTCTTCTCCTGGACGAGACCCGCCTCGAGAGTCGCAAAGCCGAGGTGCATCATGAACACCATGGCTGAAGCCAGGAGTATCCAGAGGGTCCCGACAACGAATGCGACGCTTTGCGGCTCCGCATTCTCTTGTGCCAGGGCGGTCTCGGGGAAACCAAAAACCAGAAGGCAGAGCAGCCCCGCGAGTAGCAACCCGGGAGTGAGTGTCTTCAACCGATGCATGTGTCGGCTACGTCTCTATATGGGTTGTTGGACGGCGCCGTCGCCGGGCGTCGTGATTAGATCGGATCATCGTTTGAGATGGCTACAGATGGCTGTGCAACAGCTCATCGTAGGTGGGGACCGGCCAGAGGCGCGAGTCCACCATGCCCTCCAGCGGATCGATCACCTCGCGGGCCGCCAGCAGCCTCGTCTTGAGGACATCCTCGGCATACCGCGCGGCCTCCATCGGATCGTCAATGGCAGCCCCGTCGAACGCCTCAATCAGGCTATCCAGCTCGGTGAACAAGCTCTGCGCGAGCTCGCGCCGCATCGTGAGCGCTCGGGAGGTAAAGCCGGACGCTGCGATGTTCTGGAGATCCTGGAGAACAGCAGGCACAATGAGGGTTTGCATCATGTGGATCAGCGTCCTCGCCTCGATCTGGAGATCGGTGGCGTAGGCCTCAAGGAGCACATTCTGCCGAGCTCGCGCTTCTTTCTCGCTGAAGACCCCGAGCTCTGAGAACAGCTTGAGGTTTTTAGTGGAGGTCAGACATTCATAGGCGTCCGGGCTGTTCTTGAGGTGGAACAGATTGTGCTCCTCCGCGTGCTCGTAGAGCGCGCTTGAGTAGCCGTCACCCGAGAAGAGCACCCCCTGGTTAGCCTTGATGGTCTCCCGGATCACCTGGTCGACGTCGGCGCCCGCGTCCATCTGATCGCACATGTGCTTGAGGCCCTCGGCCACGACGGTGTTCACCAGAGCGAGGGGGAAAGCGATGTGCTGATTTCCCCCGATAGAGCGGAACTCGAAGCGATTTCCGCACCAGGGAAACGGCGCAGTTCGGTTCCGGTCCTCGAGGTTGGCTTCGATATCCACCACGCTGGTGGCCACTTGAATCAACTTGTCGTGCAGGCCATACCCCGATAGCTCGCCGCCAGCCGCTATCCCTTTGAGGTGTTTCTCGAGGGACTTCCCGAGGTGGACGGTGATGATGGGAGGGGGCGCCTCCTGGGCACCGAGCCGGTGGTCATTCCCCGAGGTGGACACCCCGCAGCGCAGCAGGTCACCGTGCTTGTTCACCCCGCGCAGCACGGCAGCGAGGAAGGCGACAAAGCGCCGGTTTTCGGCGGGGGTCTCGCCCGGAACAAACAGGTTGTCCCGGGTATCGGTGTTCAAGCCCCAGTTGTTGTGTTTGCCGGTGCCGTTTATGCCTGCGAACGGCTTCTCGTGGAAGAGCACCATCAGATCGTGCTCATAGGCCAGGTCGCGGAGCACATCCATGGCCAGAACGTTGGTGTCCGCGGCTAGGTTGACCAGGCTGAAGATGGGCGAGATCTCGTACTGTGCCGGGGCTACCTCGTTGTGGATGCAGTCGATGGAGATCCCCATGGACCACATAACGTCCCTGGCCTCGTCTAGATACGCTCGAATCGCAACCGGCATCCGGCCGAAGTAGTTGGTGGACTGCTCCTGACCACGGAGTGGCTTCTGACCAAAGAGCGTCCGCCCGGTGGCTACGAGGTCGGGTCGCGCCAGATAATGCTCGCGTGGGACGACGAAGAATTCCTGCTCCCAGCCCACATTGCTGAATACCTTGTTTGCTTGCGTGTCGCCCAGATGGCGCAACATCCGTAGCGCGTGTTTGTTCACCGCATCGCTGGAGCGCAGGAGCGGGGTCTTCTGATCCAGCGCCGCGCCGGTCCACGTTACGAAGGCGGCAGGGATGTAGAGCGTCTGGCCGTACACGAACGGCGGCGATTGCATGTCCCAGCCGATATAGGCGGCCGCCTCGTGGGTCGTCCGAAGACCGCCGTTGGGGAACGAGGAGCCATCTGTCTCGGTCTGAAAGAGCTCCGAGCCCGACAGGTTTACGATCAGGTCGCCGGTCTCAAAGTCCATTCCCATGAAGGTCTCGAGCTTCTCGCCGTGCAGGGCTCCCCGCATGGGGGAGAACAAGTGGGAGTACCCGACACACCCCCTGGATTGCGCCCACTCGCGGACGGACTGCGCCAGTTCGTTCGCGGCTCCCTTGGACATTCGCTGTCCGCTGGCTCGGCATTCGGCGAAAGCTGTGAAGATCTCCGGATTCAGGATCCTCTTCAGCATTCGATCATCAAGGACCCTCGAGTTGATGTTGGCGAGGGCCTCTGGCATGGGAGCAGGCTGTTCGGGCTGAGCGTAGGTGCGCATATTTCGAAACTCGATTGGTTTGAGATCCATACTTAGTACTTAGCGCAACTGGCGTTCGCCAGAGGCGTTGGTGCATGGTGTCGACGACCACCCATGCCCCGGCGACGTACGTAAACACGCCGGGGCGAGAGCAAGTCGGCGGTGGCCGTGCAAGGTCCACCCGGACCATCACATCAACTTCGGCAAGGCCCTGTACTCGGTCCCCACGCGCTACATCCGCCAACAGGTCTGGGTCCGTGCCGACACAGGGCTGGTGCACATCTACGACGGTGGCTCCCTCATCAAGACCCATCCCCGTCAGGACCCAGGCGGCCGATCCACGGACTACAACGACTATCCCGCCGAACTGACGCCCTACGCGCTCCGGGACCCCCAGCGCATCATCCGCCAGGCCATGGCCCTCAGCTCCGACATCGGTCGCTTCATGGAGCAACTCCTCTCCGGAACGCTGCCCTGGACCAAGATCCGTCAGGCCCAGAAGCTGCTCCCCCTCACCAAGAAGTACGGTGAGCATCGCGTCGCGTCGGCCTGCCGGCGTGCCCTGGCCTTCGAGCTCATCAACGTCCGCCGCGTGGAGTCTATCCTCCTCAAGGATCTCGATCAGCTCGAACTGCCCATCGCCCAGGATGCCGCCGTGATCCCCATCGAGACCCGCTTCCTGCGCTCCCCAGGGAGCTTCTCACACGCACCCACCCAGGAGTCCGACTCATGAATGACGTCAAACCCTCGCTCCAGGCCGTGCTCAAGCGGCTCAAGCTCAGTGGCCTCGTGCCCACGCTGCCCGACCGCGCCGCCCACGCCCAGAAGAGTGGCCGCGCACCGCTCGACTTCCTCGAGCTCGCCCTCACCGACGAGATCGGACGTCGTGACCATAAGAACCTCTCCAACCGCCTCGATCGTGCGGGCTTCGACGAACTCCACACCTTCGAGGACTTCGACCTGGGACGCGCCAGTCACCTTCGACCGCGACCGCGTACGTGATCTCTTCGGCCTCGGCTTCCTCGACCGCCACGAAGACATCCTCTTCCTCGGGCCCGTTGGTGTCGGCAAGACCTTCCTCGCTGCGCCCTCGGCCACGCTGCCTGCCGCGCAGGGCACCGCGTGCTCTTCCTCCGATCCGACCACCTGCTCAAGATGATCCACCAGTCCAGGGCCGATAACTCCACCGAGAAGGTCATCCGCTCTCTGCTCGCGCCTGATCTGCTCGTCATTGACGATTTTGGACTCCGGCGCCTCAATGCCCAGCAGTCCAGCGACTTCTACGAGATCATCATCGAGCGCCACCGACGCACATCCGCCATCGTCACTTCCAACCGCAGTATCGACGAATGGATCCCCCTCTTCGATGACCCCATCCTCGCTCAGAGCGCCCTCGACCGCCTCGCGCACAACGCCTATCAGATCGTCCTCGAGGGCGACAGCTACCGCACTCGGCAGCGGCCAGGGATCGCCACCTCAACCCCACCCCGAAGAAGGAGGAATTAGCCAAACCCAAACCCAGAAACTACTAATCCCAAGAAGTCACGACCCCGAAAACCGGGAAGTCACGAGGGGGTGGGTCATGCTCGTGAGAATAGGTGGGTCATCCTGGTGAGAAGTGACAATAAAGTGACCAGGCCGTATCGAACTGAGTGGCGTGGTAACACAGCCCACTGTACTCCTACGACCGGCCACTAACAGACCAGGAGGAATCCATGAGGTCGCTCGTCGTCGGGACCATCGCCTCTTTCGCCCTCACCCTCGCCGACGCGACGCGCGTCGCTGGGCAGCAGCCGGACCTCACAGCTCGGGTGCTGGCCGCGGTCACGACCGACCGCCTCGACGCGCATGCCCGCGAGATCACCAGGTACGAGCGGCCCTCGGGAAGCCCGGGCGAGAACGCGGCGATCGACTACATCGTGGCGACGTTGGCGGCGGCGGGGGTCCCGGTCGAAGTCCACGAGTTCATGGGCTACACGAGCAACCCCATCTCGGCATCCGTGACCGTGCCCGGCACGGATTTCGACCCGCAGGCGATCACGATGGCATTCTCCGGCGCCACCGAGGGAGTCGAAGGTGTCGCGATCGATTTGGGGGACCTGGGGGACCTCCCGGAGCTTGAGCTCGGAACGGGTGAACGGCTCGTCGTTCGCGACCCCAGCGGCTTCGAGCACGTACGCGGGAAGGTCGCGATCGTAACGGGCCAGCCGCGAAACATCTCGACGCGGGTGCTCGAGGAACTGGGTGCCGTCGCGGCGATCTTCGTGAATCCCGAAGAGCGCGTGAACGATCTCATCGTCACGTCGACCTGGGGCACACCCTCGCTGAGGAGCCAGCACCGTCTACCGAAGCTACCGGTCGCGCACATCAAGAGGAGCGACGGAGACCGTCTGCGCGCGATGATGGCGAGCGCTGACGTCACCGTGCGCGTGCGCACGGAGGTCGACACGGGCTGGAAGCCGCTCCGCCTCTGCGTCGCTCGCATCATGCCTGACGGTGCTGACGACACGACGCCGTACGTGCTCCTCGGCGGGCACATCGACGGGTGGTACCACGGGGGCACCGACGAGGGTGCGTCCAACGCGGCGATGCTGCAGATGGCCATCTCCTACCACCAGAACCGGGACAAAATGCGGCACGGTCTGTTGGTCGCCTGGTGGCCCGGCCACTCGAACGGTCGTTACGCCGGCTCGACCTGGTTCGCCGATACCTTCTTCGACGATCTGCGAAGGCGCGGGCTCGCCTACCTGAACATCGACGGCGTTGGGCAGATGGGCGCCCGACGCTTCGGCGCATCCACGTCTCCGGCGCTCGCCCCCCTCGCGATCGACATCGTCGGTAGCCTGACCGGCCAGGCCATTCGCCCCGGGCGCCCCGGACGCAACTCGGACCAGGCCTTCAACGGGATCGGGCTTCCTCTGCTGCAGTTCAACCATTCGCGATCGGCGGAAGACGGGGGCTACTGGTGGTGGCACACACCGGACGACACCTACGACAAGATCGACTTCGACGTCCTCAGGACCGACACCGAGCTGTACGTCACCGCGATCTCGGAGCTCGTGGCAGCGCCCGTGTACCCTGTGAGCATCCAGCTCGAGCTGGATGCGTTGATGGACGCGTTGATGGAGCGGGAGGCGGAGTCCGAGCGGGCGCTCGACCTGTCTCAGGCGCGCGCCCGAGTGGATCGGCTGCTCGAGATGTGGACGGAGGCCTTCGCTCGTGCCCCGGTGCCGCAGGACTCGACGAGGGCGCTGGACAGCGCCATCCTCCGCGTCCTCCGCCCGCTCCACCGGATCATGTTCGTGCCGGGAAGTGACCATCACCCCGACCCGGGTATCTACAGCCGTCCGCTGCCCGGCCTAGAGCCCGCTCGCATCCTCGCGGAGGAAGACCCCTCGTCGGACCGGTACCGCTTCGCGATGGCACAACTACTCCGGGAGCGAAACCGCATTCTCGAGGCGATCGACGAGGCGACGCGCGCAGCCACGGATCTGATCGAGCGCGGGGCGGGCTCGTGAAAGGGATCGTATTCGTTGGCTTCGTCCTCGCGTTGATGGCGATCGCCGGTTGCAGCGCCCCCGACGTCTCGCGGACCACGAAAACGTTCACTGACGCCGACTGGCCCTTCTACGGCCGCGACCAGGCCGGCACGAAGTTCTCGCCGTTGGCCACCATCGACCGTAGCAACGTCGCGGCCCTCGAAGTCGCCTGGACCTGGGAAACGGGTGAACGACCGCTCGACGGACCCGCACGTCCGGTGCGCAACCAGACGGTGCGACCCGGCGACTTCGAGGTCACGCCGATCGTGATCTCGGACACCATGTACCTGTCGACCCCATACAACCGTGTCGTCGCGCTGGACGCCGGGACGGGCGAGCAGCTCTGGGCATACGACCCGCGCACAACCGACTTCGGGCAGCCACCGAACGGAACCGGCTTCGTGCACCGCGGCATCGCGATGTGGTCGGGTGAAGGCGAGCGGCGGATCTTCCTGAATACGCGCTGGCGGTTGATCGCCATCGACGCCGCTACGGGGGCGAAGATCGAGTCGTTCGGCCAGCGCGGCGAAATCGACCTGACCCGGGACCTGCTGTGGCCGACCAACCCGCTGCACTATACGCAGACGTCTCCGCCACTGGTCTTCGAGGATCTCGTCATCCTCGGCAACGGCGTATGGGACGGGTTCGTCTACCCGAACGATCCGCCCGGCAACCTTCAGGCGTTCGACGTGCGCACGGGGGAGAGAGTCTGGAACCTCAACCTGATCCCGCAGGAGGGGGAGCCCGGGAACGAGACATGGGAGGACGGCTCCGAAAAAGTGACAGGACACACCAATGCGTGGGCGCCCATGGTCGTCGACGAGGAGCGAGGCGTGCTCTACTTCGGCGTCGGCACTCCCAGCAACGACTACTACGGAGGGCACAGGCTCGGCGACAACCTCTACGCCGAGTCGTTGCTCGCGGTGGACGCGCGCACGGGAGCGCTTCTCTGGCACTTCCAGACGGTTCACCACGGCCTCTGGGACTACGACCTGCCGGCACCCCCGGTTCTCTACACGGCTGAGGTCGATGGTCGCAGTGTGGACGCGGTCGCCATTGTCGGCAAGACCGGCTTCGTGTACGCGTTCGACCGTGAGAGCGGGGAGCCCGTGTGGCCGATCGAGGAACGTGAGGTTCTCGCGAGTAGCGTGCCCGGCGAGGTAGCCGCGGCCATGCAGCCGTTCCCGACGAAGCCGCCTCCGTTCGCCAAGCAGAGTTTCACCGAAGACGACCTGATCAGCCTGACACCCGCGCTGCGCGCCGAGGCGATCGAGCTCACGCGTGGCTATCGGTTCGGGAACCTGTATACACCACCGTCGCTCGAGGGCACGTTGGCGATGCCCGGCATCATCGGGGGCGGGAACTGGGGCGGCGCGGCGATCGACCCGACCACGGGCTACCTGTTCGTGAAGTCGACCGAAGAACCGAGCCTTCTTCGCATCGCCGCGGCAAATCCCGAGACCACGGTCGCGGACTACGCGATCGATCGCACGTCGTCGCGCACGCTGCGAGTACAGGGCCTCCCCATCTCCGATCCTCCGTACGGCACGCTGACCGCCATCGACATGAACGCCGGGGAGATCGTGTGGCAGAAGGCGGTGGGCGACCGGCGGGACGTTCGCGAGCACCCCGCGCTGGCGAGCGTCGAGCTGCCCGAGCGCCTCGGCGTCACCGGAGCGGCCGGCCCAGTCGCTACGGCGGGTGGGCTCGTCTTCCTCACAGGCGGAGGCGATGTGCTCTACGCGTTCGACTCTGCAACGGGCGCGGAGCTGTGGAGCGCTCCGCTGCCCGGGCGTGGATACGCGAATCCGATGAGCTACGCGACGTCGGACGCGAGACAATTCGTCGTGATCGCCACTGGTGGTGGCGGCACGGCCGGAACACTCGTGGCGTACGCGCTGGCGAGATAGATTGGCACGCCGCAGCCAAGTGAGGACCCGAACTATGCCCCAAGACCGTCGCACGTTTCTGAAGCGCTCCGGCGCCGCGCTTTCCGCGGCAGCGGTCTCCGGCTGCGCGCCGGGCAGCGCCGAACGCCAGGGGGACTCGGCAGCCCCACTGCACGCGGCGGTGCTGCGCGCCGTCGCGGAGGTCGTCCTGCCTTCCGACCTGGAAGACGCGTCTCGTGAAGACGCCGTGCAAGCCTTCGAGCAATGGGCGTCCGAGTACGAGCCCGTTGCGGAGTTGAACCACGGGTACGGCACGTCGGAGATCCGCTACGGGCCACCCGACCCCGTCCCTGCCTGGCAGGCTCAGCTCGAAGCGCTCGAGATCGAGGCGAGCAGGCGAACCGGCTCGTCCTTCGCCGAGCTCGACATCCCCCAACGACGCGATCTGATCACGCGGCAGGGGCTGGACGGGGGCTCCGGACTTCCGAACCCGCTGCGGGCACGGCACGTCGCGGTCGCGCTCATGGCGCACTGGTTCGGCTCGAGCGAGGCGGTCGATCGCTGCTACGGGCGACGCATCGCGGAGCGATCCTGCCGAGGGATCGACACGGCGCCGTCCGAGCCGGAGGCGGTGTGATGCGGCAGGTGGAGACCGACGTCCTGATCATCGGAGGCGGCATCAGCGCGGCGATGGTCGCCGAGAAGCTCACCGAAGAGCGCGACGTAGACGTGCTCGTCGTGGAGGCTGGCGGGCACTCGGCCCCACTCGCAGACCGTCAACAGCGACGCCACCGATTCGTCGCCTACGGTGAGAATCCGTGGACCAACGACCACATCGACGATCAGTCGGCTGAGGGCATAATGTCCCGCTCGATGGTTGTCGGCGGCCAGGCGCTGCACTGGGGTGGGGTCGTTCCGCGCTTCTCACCCGAGGACTTCCGTCTGCAATCGCTGTTCGGCGTGCATACGGACTGGCCGATCGACTACGACACGCTGGACCCGTACTACCAGGAAGCCGAAGAACGGATCGGTGTCGCCGGGGAGCAGGGCCCGGAACCACTGGATCCCCGTGCATCGCCGTACCCGATGCGTGCGGTGCCACTCACGTGGACGCTTAAGCGGCTGCGCGAGTGGATCGAGAGTGCAGACCTTCCAATCTGGACGAACCCGGTCGCAAAGAACACCGAGCCGTGGAGGGGGCGCAACGTCTGCCAGCGGTGCGACACCTGCAACATCTGCCCGACCGGCGCCAAGTACTCACCGGACTTCACGTTCGCGCAGCTGCTCGATGCCGGTCGGATTCGGCTGCAGACGCGCACGCTGGTACGACGGCTCGAACTCGAAGCCGGGTCGGACGGCATCCACGCGGCGATCGGGCGCAGCTACGACGATCCCGACACGGACATCGTCTTCCGGGCCCGGACGTTCGTACTCGCCGGCGGCTATACGTGGAGTCCACACCTGTTGATGCTGTCGGCTAGCGATCGCTTCCCGGACGGCATGGCCAACTCCTCGGGCACACTCGGCCGCTACATGACCGGCCATCGAAACGTCAACGCGTTCGTCGAGCTCCCGATGCGGCTGCTCCCCGGCATGTACTACAGCCACAGCCTGCTCTCGAAGCACTTCCAGCGCCCTCAGCTCCCGGGCGGGCCGGGGCTCTCCAACGGGCGATACGTGCGGCACGACTTCCGCGTTTGGGAGTCCACGGTATCGAGGGGACCCCGGCTGAGAGACGACTCCGGAAGCGTTCTGCTCGGGGACGAGGTGATGGCCGACTGGAGAGCTCGCAGCGCGACGGGAACGACGCGCCTTCGCTCCTACTACGACGTGATCCCCGACCGGGAGAGTCGCCTCACGCTGGACCGGGCGACCACCAACCGCTTCGGGGACCCGATGCCGAGGCTCGAGTTTCGAGACGCACTAGTGTCGCGCGACGTCCGTGGCCACACGGAGGACCGGATTCGCGAGAACTTCGACCGCGTGGCGCGAGCAGGAGGGGGGCGTGTGCTACGCACCTCCGTGGACAGCACACAGGACCACCCAGGCGGCGGTTGCCGCATGGGCGACGATGCCAACACCAGCGTCGTCGACTCCTGGGGGCGGACTCACGATCACGAAAACCTCTTCGTGGTTGGCGCGCCGACACTCGTGTCAGCCGGATGCAACAACGGGACGCTCACGTTCTCGGCACTGTCACTTCGTTCCGCGGAAGAGATCGGCCGCTCATTTCCAGAGGCGAGCTCGTAGCCGTAGGCTGCCTCGGGGGTGTGTGGTTCGCGGGCCTCTTAACGTCCTTCACATCAGAAACATCACAACTGTTGTATGGGGAGGTGCGACCCCAACTGGTAGAGGACGAGAATCATGAGACAAAGACGGATCGTAGTGAGGGGCACGCTCGCGTTGGCCGCCGGCCTCGCGGTCGCGGCCTGCGAGGATTCGACCGGACTCGATTCGATCGACGACGGCCTGCTCCTGGACATGGCGATCGTCGCGGCCGACGCGGCTCTCGAGGATGTCGGGACGTGGAGCATGCCGTTTGCATTCCGTGGACCAGGCGGCACCGGCGATTCGGGCGGGCACGGTCAACCAGGCGGCCGACACGGCATCGGTGATCTGCTCTCCGGTACTCGCACAGAGACCTTCTATGACGCGGCCGGTGCCGAGCAAGAGAGCTACGACGAGGAAACCACGGCGAGCATCCACTACCAGAGCGAGGTCAGTGGTGACGTCGCGCGCGACGATTGGACCGCAACCATCTATCGCCTGCGCGACATGACCGTCTCGGGTATGGCGGGTGCAGAGACTCACCGTACCTGGAACGGAAGCGGCGAGGAGGAAATCACCCGCAGCCGGAATATCGCTGAGGACGGGACAGTCCGTACGTCACAGATGTCGGGCACGTTCACGTACAGCAATGTCGTCGTGCCCGTACCGGGATCAGAGACACGATACCCGATTTCCGGTACGATCACCCGCTCCATGACCGGGTCGGTCGTAAACGGCCCGAACGGTGACGAGACACGCGTCGCGAATATCACGATCACGTTCGATGGCGACGAGACAGCGACCATCGTGGTGAACGGCGAAGAAATGGAGATCGACCTGACAACGCGCGAGGGCCGATCGCCTCTGAGGGGGCTCGGACGAAACCGAGGACGCTGAGCGCGATCCAAGCTCGACGCCTCACTGGGGGGTGGTGGACCGGAGGTCCACCACCCCTTCTGCCATAGCCGGGTCTCCACCCGTGCGCTACGTGAGGATCAAGGGGAGAAGAAGCCGTAGTGCTGCAACATGAAGAGCCGGATCGACCGCGCGAGCCGTGCCGCATACGTGCGCCGGTTGGCATCGGTGTCCCGGAGGCCCGGGAAGTGATGCTCGATCTGGACCCCGCTGATGACTTCACCGTCCGAAACGGCGCCATGCCGGCGGGTGTTGTACCCACCCGTGAAGTAGGCATCGCTGCCAGGCGAGGGATCGCCCGGGCTGGGCAGAGCGCGCACACCCTCGGCCTGCAGATAGCCGCCCAGGGAGGTAGGTCCACGCAGAAGTTGTGAAAACGGGAGCGGCGAATCCCGGCCGAGGTCGCGAATGCTGCTGCGGGCGACGACTGCCAGCGCGTTGAGCGGCGTGTCAGACTGGTTGAGGTCGCTCGCGCTCAGCAGGTAGCCGAGCTCGAGCCGGTCGATGTCGTGACCGTGACCGTGCAAGTCGAAATACATGCCCCGACCGAAGTCCTGATCAATCGTCACCCGCGCCATCCCGATCCAGTCCTGGAATTCCTCCCAAGCCTGCTCCGCGAACGGATCGCTCTGGGCAGCCTCGACGATCTCGCGGTTTGCATCGAACTTGCTACGTGCGAGGTGGGAGATGATGACGTGTGGCGCTCGGCCTGTCTGCTCGAGGAACGACTCGCGTACGGCGAGAATGAGCTCGACGGTATTGCGATCGGTGGCCGTCGTGCCAAAGGTGCGATCCGGGATCTCGTTGGGCGTGAACGCCCCGCCGTGAGGTGCCGACAGCACGACCGGCAGCTCCCCTGGCATGTACTCGACGTATCCGTTGCGCCCGAGGTAGCTCGTGCCGACCTCGTACGCGGCGACCGCGTCGGGCACGAAGACTTCTAGATGAGCCGTGCCGGTTGCGCCCCGGATCGTGGCGGAGATCGTTGTGACACCGGCCGCCACACCCGTCGCCACACCATTCGGGCCGATCTCGGCGATCGCGGGATCCGACGCCCATCGCGTCTCCCCAGTGACGAGAGTGCCATCGGTGTCGCGCGCCACCGCGCCGAAGTCCACGCTCTCGCCGACACCTACGATGAGCGCCCGGCTCGGCTCGATGGAGACCGCGAGCGCGCGTACGTCGGTCGCGTCGTCACCACCGCATGCCGTCAACGCGAGCGCTCCGAGCAGCCTCGCCGCAGCCCGGACGCGGTCCCCTGCCCGAATTGCCAATATCGTTCCCCTCATCCTATGAATTTGTTGGGCGTCAAGCTAAACCGATGCCGTCAATCACGCGTCTTAGCATCGCGAGACGTTCGATGGCAACACTGGTTCTCACTTGCGCCGCTCAGCTGTCGCCCTCTTCGTCTTCTTGGCCGCCCTTTTGGAGACCCCTGTTCGCGGTATTGGGGCAACACGACGCTGGTCGGCAATCGCGGAGATGGTCGTCTCGACCCAAGCGTTCAGACTTAGTCCGGCGGCCTCCGCTGCGGTCGCGACCGCCCTATGTACCTCTGGCGTCGTGCGAACCAAGAACTCCCCGCGGTAGGGTCGCTCTGGTTCCTTGCCAACCTCCGCGCAAAGCGAGAGGTAATCCTCGACAGACTCTTCCATCTCGCTCCGAAGCTCCTCAACAGAGCGCCCCTCGAACGTCACGACATCCTGAAGTCCGATCACACGTCCGTGAAACGCATCGATGGACGGGTCAAACTCGAAGACCCCGGTGTACCCCTTGTACTCGATCATGGCCGGACTCCCGCATTCTCCAAGAAACGTCTGACGTCCTCGAGAGTCGCTTTCCCGGTGACCCGCTTAGGGTGTGGTCCGTGGAAAGTCGCCACGCGGTCTCCGAGTCGGAATCGGACCCGAGAACCACGACCCTCGGTGACTTCGCCCCCCAACGCCCTGACCAGTCCCTCGATGCTGGACCAGCGAACGTCAGCCCGTGTGGGCCTTCCGAAGATGCACTGGAATGTCTTGCGCTGAGTTGCGTTCACTTCATAACGATATCACATTACGATATCATAGCCAAGTTGCTCTCTAACAGGGGTGAACATGGACTGCGTCGTATGATGAGCATGGAGTCTTGGCAGATCGACCCGCAGCGAGTGCAGCGATCCGTCGTGTGCATCATCATGCTGAGTCTGGCCCGACTGTCGCCTTGCCCAGTGTCCGCCCAAGTCGTCCGAGGATTGGTGTTCGACAGCCAGTCCCGCGGCCCCATAGAGGGCGCCATTGTCTCGTTGCTCAGTGCAGAGATGACGGTGCTCGATGAAGTACGGAGCGGAAGAGACGGGAGGTTCGAGCTCCGGCTTCGCGGCGACGGCACTGCTACCCTCCTTGCTCGAGCCTCGGGCTATTTCCTCCTCCCCGGTCGCCGTGGCTTTGCGCGAGTCTCAGGACGAGTCCGCCCTCCTCGAGCTGGTGCCAGCTTCCCGCGCCGCTGACGTGCCCGATCCCGCTGGATCGACGAGTCCCGTTTTCGGTCGAGTTCTCGATGACCTGAGCGGCGCGCCGATCCCAGGGACGAGGATCATCCTAGACGGGACCGATGTTGCCGTGGCGGGCTCCACCGGCGTCTTCGAGTTCTCGTCTGTGCCTGTCGGTCGGCACTCCATCCGGGTGGAGCAGCTTGGATACGAGGTCCTCGACACCGACATCACGTTGGTAGAGGGTCCGGGAATCTTCTTGGATGTCACCTTGGGTGTACGCCCGATCGAGTTGGATCCGATCGTGGTATTCGCCCTTCCCAGAAGGGGTCTAATCGATCTCTACGACCTCCGACATCGAGTTCGCCTCGGCTTCGGGTCCTTTGTCACGGCAGAAGAGATCTCCGTTCGTGGATCACCGCCTATGTCGTCGCTCGTGCGCACTCTACCCAGTATTCGAATGATCGGTGGAACGCAGCCCGTCTTCAGAGATGCGTTTAGCTTCGGACAGGGCTGGTGCTCGCCGACGTTCTACCTCGACGGGATGAAAGTTGGATCGTTCGACGGCATCAAGCGGGTCGAAACGATGGACGTCGCGTTGATCGAGGGGTATGCGGGAGCTGCTTCTGTTCCGGGGGAATTCAGTGGCTCTGACGCGCGGTGCGGCGTGATCGCGGTGTGGACAGACCGTGGTGCGGGGCTCCCTCTGTCGTCCTTGATCGAGGCCTGGAAGAAGGGTGGGTAGAGATCAGCATTGCGATCCAGATCACTCGCCTTGCAGCTCGCGATCTTGGGTGGGCAGGCTGGTCCGGCAGCAGAATTCCAAAGTCGTTAGACGGCCTAGCGCCGATATAATCAGGCAGGCAAGGCAAACATACTGTCGTCACCAACTCCGGTGGGACCTCTTTCGCGCGCAGCGGGAGACAAGGGTGGACCTGAAGAGGATCAAGCCGCTCCGCAGGAAGGACTTGGCCACAAAGGGGCTGGCGGGGGCGCACCCATATGACAGGCGATGCTGCGGTCGCGAGTCGGCATAAGGGTCGCGCGCTACGCGCGTGGTCACCATTCTTGTCCCCCAGAATCGCGAGACGTCATGTGTCCTCTGAAGTGGCGGTGTGGTGGGAGCTCAAAGAGGTGGCCTTGTCGGGCTGCTAGCGATTGCGTGGGTGAGCGGCCTCGCGGCACAGACGCCCGTTCCAAATACCGCATCGGTGGCGACCGAAGTGGAAGTGAGAGAAGTGACTGCCTTCTTCTTGGGAGTGCGGTCCCAGGCGATAGCCTCGGTCGGAGAGGAGCTCTTCGAGGGACTCGCGAATGGGGTGGCGTTGGGGCTTGAAGCGGGGGTGGAGTTCGATAACCGATACGTCTTCAGCATTGTTCTACTCCGCGGGCATCATGCGGACGAGTTGGCAGAGACTTCGGCCAAGACATGGGACCTCATTCTGGATATGTCTCGAGCATGGGCGAGGGGGAAGTGGCACCTCGGCGTGGGTCCTGTCGCCGGGTACACATGGGTCCATCGAGGCATCTACCAAGAGCCTGCGAGTGGCTTTCTGGCCGGGGGCTCCGCCGTACTCTCGCGGGAGGTGGCCCGATCACTGCAGATCGGACTTGGTGCCTCGGCGACTTGGTCCCTGGTGGTCAGTCCGCCATTCAATGACGGTAGTCGGGACACGGATGAACGCGCCGTCGGACGGCGGCTCCGAGTCGGTGTAGGGATAACTTACTGGTGGTCGGACACCTAACACGTATCAGGCCCTCGGAGTCAAGAGCGCGCAGCTCCCCCTACCCGCCGCAGCGCGGCGGTCGAAGGTAAGGCGACGATCGTCGTGGTCTCTGACTTCGTTTCAGCCGCGTGGGCTCCTGCGACCTAGAAATTCATCTGTGCCCTCGTACCGTCCGACTACGATTCAAGGCGCGCAGGCTCAGGGCCGTGAGGCCGGTGGCCAGTTAGCTCCGGGTTCGGGTGAGGGGCAGAGACCAAGTTGGACCGATTGTTATGTAAGTAGGGAGCGGGAGGCGGCGTCCAATCAAGCGAAGCGGCTGCCGGGCGTTGTCCGGTGTGCGCCAGCTCGAGTTCGAGACCGAGCGGTTCGCGCCGAGCGGTCCCCGAGCCCACACTGAAGCTTCAGAACAAGGGAGGAAACGATGAAGCTCCCCCTGCTGAGGAGCCGACAGCTGCTCGAAGGACCCGCGCGGGCCCCGGCGCGGGCGATGCTGCGTGCCGTGGGTCTGGATGACGAGGACTTCGAGCGTCCGCTCATCGGGATCGCGAATACCTGGACCGATGCGATGCCCTGCAACATCCACCTCCGCGGACTGGCGGACGGGGTCCGCGAGGGTATCCGCGAGGCCGGCGGGACGCCGCTCGAATTCAATACGATCGCGGTCTCGGATGGGATCACGATGGGCACGTCCGGCATGCGGGCCTCGCTCGTGAGCCGTGAGGTCATCGCCGACTCCATCGAGCTCATGAGCCGCGGCTACCTGTTCGACGGCGTCGTCGCGCTCTCGGGGTGCGACAAGACGATCCCAGGCACGGTGATGGCATTGGCACGCCTGGACCAGCCGAGCCTCATGCTGTATGGGGGATCGATCCAGCCCGGGATGCACAATGGCCGCCCCGTGACGATTCAGGACGTCTTCGAGGCCGTCGGCGCGCATGCGGCGGGGCGCATCGATGAAGAAGAGCTGAAGGCGATCGAGAAGGCCGCCTGCCCCGGAGCCGGAGCCTGCGGCGGGCAGTTCACCGCCAACACGATGGCAACCGTCTTCGAGGCGATGGGGATCTCGCCCATGGGGAGCGGATCGGTTCCGGCGACAGACCCGGCGAAGATGGACGTCGCGCGCGAGTGCGGGCGTCTGGTGGTCGATCTGGTGGAGACGGGCCTCACGGCCCGGCAATTCCTCACGCGGACCGCACTGGAGAATGGCGTCGCGCTTGCCGTGGCCACCGGCGGGTCCACGAACTCGGTCCTCCACTTGCTGGCGATCGCCCGCGAGGCCGGCGTGGAATTCTCGCTCGAGGACTTCGCTCGGATCAGCGCGAGAACTCCGGTCCTCGCGGACATGAAGCCATGGGGCCGATTCAACGCGCCGGATCTGCACGCCGCGGGCGGCGTGGCGCTCGTCACTCGGCGGCTACTCGACGCAGGGTGCGTCGCTGGTGAGGCACCTACCGTCACTGGGCGTACCCTCGCCGAAGAGGTCGCCAGAGCCCGAGAGACGCCTGGCCAGGAGGTCGTGCGCCCATTCGAGAACCCGCTGAAAGCCCGGGGTGGCCTTTACATTCTGCGCGGCAACCTGGCCCCTGACGGGTGCGTGCTGAAGGCCGCCGGTCACGAGCGTGGGTTCCACCGAGGTCCTGCTCGGGTGTTCGACAGCGAAGAGGACGCCTTCAAGGCGTTTCAGGAGGGTGGCTTCAAGGAAGGGGACGTCGTCGTCATCCGATGCGAAGGGCCACGCGGTGGGCCGGGCATGCGTGAGATGCTGGCGGTGACCGCCGCGCTCGCGGGTGCAGGACTCGGCTCCTCCGTCGCGCTACTGACGGACGGCCGCTTCTCGGGCGCCACGCACGGCCTCATGGCCGGACATGTCTCGCCCGAGGCCGTGGACGGTGGTCCCATCGCCGCGGTGCGCGACGGCGACATGATCACGCTCGATCTTGCCGAAGGCACCGTTTCTCTGGACTTGAACGCCGATGAGATCCGCACTCGCATCTCGGAGTGGCAGGCCCCCATCAAGCCTCTGCCGGACGGAGTGCTGTCCAAGTATGCACGGCTCGTCACGTCGGCTTCCGAAGGCGCGGTCACCATCGGCACGTGACGATGGGAGCGACGCGCGCCGGACTCGCGCTGGCCGGACTCGTCCGCCTACTCGAGTACAGCGGCGAGGGCCGCTGGCTCCTATGGGCTCGCGGGCACCTCGAGAACGCGCAGACCGGCCCCATCGACCCCACCTTGCTGGATGCCTACGGCGGCATCGGCTCATTCAACGATCTGGTTCTCGACCCCGTCAACGGCCACGCGCTCGAACGCATGCAGGTACCGTGGGCGAACCGATTGCTCGCCGTCCTCGGTGAGCGCGTCTATCAGCTCGCATGCGAACGGACCGACGAGCGCTTCGAGGCGGCGTGGGTCCATCCCCCCGACCCTCCGATCGAGGGGTGGCGATGCCTCGTGTGCGGACACGGCGAGATCACCGACTACGACGTCGAGTGGTGGATCGCACGCGTTCTCGTCCCCGCGCACGTGGCGGACTCCACGCTCGAAGACGCCCCGGGCTTGGTCGACGTGATCCTGTCGGGCCAGGTGATCGGCGCGACGGAGTCGCGCGCCGACGTGATGGCCCGGGCGAGCGTGAGCGGGCTCCATGTCGCGTACCGAGACGATGCGATGCGCCCATGTCCGGCGTGCGGCAGCGCCGACACGGCGGCGTACCGGTGGATCTTCGCGGGCGGGGGCCTGCACCCCGCCGAGGACAATCTGGAGATCCGAGCGCCCGGGCATCGGTATCGGTCCGATTGCTCGCCCGCAGCCGTCGCTGGCGTAATCGAATCCGTCGGGAGTGCGCGCGTCGCTCCAGGACTCTGGGAGCTCGCCGACAAGCCCCCTGAGGAGTTGCTTCATGCCCAGACCGACGTCATGGAGGCGCTACGGGGCCTGGAGGGGTCCACGTACCTGACGGGCCGTGAGGATCGTGAGGATCGTGAGGATATGGAGCAGATCGCGGATCGAGACGGTTGGCAACAGGCCGCTGATGATACCTGGCTGATCCCCGAGAGCGCGCCCACGCACGTCATGTTGCAGGCGTATCTCGACGAGGGAGCCTGGCAGATGTACGTCGCGCCGAGTCCCGCCGGAGCGGGCGACCTGCCCGACCTCTTCAAGGGAGACCCTGCTTCACACGCGGGCGCGATTGCCCGTCTTGGGATCGTCGCGCTCATCGATGCGTACGACAGCACCGAGTGGAGGGTGGCTGTCGTATTGTCGCGCGACTAGCAGCCACCTACCCTGCGTAGCTCGCCGTCTTCCGACCAGGCCTAGCATGAAACGACTGACCGGTTTTCTTACGATCGCGCTCGTAGCACTCTTCCCGATGTTGATCCCTCAGGCGGTATCGGCGTTCGCGGCTCCCGTGCTGGCCCCCCAGCAGCGTGGGGGCGGTCCCGGCGGCCGAGGCGGTGGTGACAGCGACGACGAAGATGACTCCGGCGGTCCGAAGGAGTATTCGGAAGTCATCACCGAGGATGCCGTTACGAAGCCCGGCATGTTCGACGTGCACGAAGTGGACGGCGACCTCTTCTTCGAGATTCCGGCCGTGGAGCTCGGCAAGGAGATGTTGCTGATTCAGCGCACCATAGAGTCGACGCTGCAGAGTCCGAGCTCGTTCTTCGGCGGTGGCCCGAGGCTCATCGTTCAGTGGGAGAGGAACAAGGATCGGGTCATCCTGCGCGAGAAGGAGTACGACGTCATCGCCGACGAGAGTGCTGCGGTCTGGGGCGCCGTTTCCGGTTTTCGGAAGGGTCCGGTGCTCGCGACCTTCGACGTTGAAGCGTACGGAGCAGACAGCGCAGCCGTCATCGACGTCTCCGACCTCTTCCTGTCCAGCATCCCCGAGTTCGGGCCGATCGACGGACTGAACCGTGGGCGCAGTTGGGTCGAGGATTCCTGGTCGTTCGACGACGCCGTGAACGTCCAGGTCACCCAAAGCGGTTCGGGCACTGCCGGCGGAGCGCGCGGTCGTGGTGGCCCCCCCGGCGGCGGCCGCGGGGGGCGGGGCGGGAACGAGAGCCGGTCTCAGACCGTGAAGAAGTTGTTCAGCATGGCCCGCCTGCCCGACGAGCCGATGATGCCGCGCTGGCACGACGACCGCGTGGGCTTCAACTCGAGCCGTTCCTACGACTTCACGCGGCCGGACAACCGGCTTGAGCAGGTACGGTTCATCCACCGCTTCAGGCTGGAGAAGCAGAACCCGAACGCGGCGATTTCGGACCCGGTGCAACCGATCACATACTGGATCGATCCCGCGACGCCGGACTGGCTCAAGCCGTGGATCGTTTCCGGAGTCGAGGCGTGGCAACCTGTGTTCGAGGCGGCGGGCTTCAGCAACGCGATCTTCGGCCGCATCGCGCCGACGCCCGAGGAGGACCCGAGCTTCTCACTGTACGACGCGCGCAACTCGGCGATCTACTGGCGTCCCTCGACGGTCGCGAACGCGACCGGCGGACAGGTCGTCGACCCCCGTTCAGGGCAGATCCTGAAGGGGGAGGTCAACATGTACCACAACATCATGGAGCTGCAGAAGAACTGGTACTTCATCCAGGTGGGTCCGCTGGATGAGCGGGCCCAGTCGCTGCCCCTGCCGGACTCCTTGATGGGCAGGCTCGTCGAGTACGTGGTCTCGCACGAGATCGGTCACTCGATCGGCTTCCCGCACAACATGAAAGCGTCGGCGATGTACCCCGCCGACTCCGTACGCAGCGTGTCCTTCCTCGAACGCATGGGAGGCAGCCACGTCGCTACGCTCATGGACTACTCCCGCTTCAACTACGTCGCGCAACCAGAGGACAACATCCCGCTCGAATACCTCATCCCGAAAGTGGGGCCGTACGACCAGTTCGCGCTGCATTGGGGCTACGCACCGATTCCGGGAGCGGAGACGCCGGACGAGGAGCTTGCAACGCTCGACGAGTGGGCCCGCGAGCAGGACAAGTTCCCGTGGCTCCGCTTCACTACCTCGGATGCGGCCGGCTCCGACCCGGAGGCGTTGACCGAAGCGGTCGGCGACGCCGACGCCGTGAAGTCCACCACATACGGCATGTTGAACCTCGGGCGCGTCATGGACATGATGCTCGAGGTCACCGAGAAGCCTGGAGAGAGCTACGCCGAGCTCGAGACGCTCTACGGGCAGGCAGTGAGTCAGTGGGGTCGTTACATGGGCCACGTCACCGCGATCGTCGGTGGCGCCCAAAGCCAGGAGAAATACGGGACCGGGCCCCGCTTCGAGCCGGTCGCGAAGTCGCGGCAGCGTGAGGCGGTCGACTACCTCAACAGCACGGCGTTCCACGTCCCTGAGATGTTCCTCGATGAGGACATCCTGCGCAGGATCGAGCCGACGGGAGTGGTGGCGCGCTTTCGCACGCAGCAGAACCGTGTTCTGAACAGCCTTCTGGGTCAGTCCAAGCTGGAGAGGTTGATCGAATTCGAGGCGATGGCTGACCGCGCGGATGAGCAGTATTCGATCGCCGACCTGATGAGCGATCTCGTGGACGGCATCTGGTCGGAGCTGGACGACCGGTCCGTGCGCATCAATACGTACCGACGAAACGTGCAGCGTGCGTTCCTGGAGTCCGTCGACAACCGCCTCAACCCGACGGAAGCCGAGCTGACCCGGTCGAACAACCCAGTGCCGGCGACATGGACATCGGACATCCGAGCTGTCATGCGGGCCACGCTCGAGGACCTCGACGGCGCGATCGGCGACGCTATGCCGAACGCCGGCGATGGCATGACGCGCATCCACCTGCGAGACGTGCGGACAGAAGTCGCGAACATCCTGGAGGGGAATTGAGCGAGCCCGAGTCGGACGCTCGTGACCCATCGGCCTTGTTCAAACGAGGAGAAATGAACAGCGTAGCAGTCCATCTGTGAGAAAAAGGCAGGAGTGACCGTCTGAAGATCTCGTCTGAGAAGCGCAGTTCCGCGATTCATCATGCCAAGCCCGATCGTGCAAAGATCGAGCAATGGAATCGCATCCTGAAGCCGTATTGGGGCGCGGACACCAAGCGGAGCGTCACACAACTGCTCACCTCCGCGATCCCGTTCGTGATTTTGTGGTACTCGATGCTGCGCAGCCTCGAGTACAGCTATTGGCTGACGCTCGCGCTCGCGGTTCCGACCGCAGGCTTTCTGATCCGCCTCTTCATCATCCAGCACGACTGCGGACACGGAAACTTCTTCAAGTCCCGGCGGGTGAGGGATTGGCTCGGGCGCGTGATCGGGACACTGCTGCTGACGCCCTACGACTACTGGCGAAAGACGCACGCGTACCACCACGCTCATTCGGGCGATCTGGACTTCCGCGGCTTCGGGGACGTCGACACGCTCACCGTGCGCGAGTACTACGAGCTGACCCGGCTGCAGAGACTCCAGTACCGAATCTATCGGCACCCTGTCGTGCTCTTTGGCCTAGGGCCCGCGTACCAGTTCCTGCTCAAGCACCGCTACCCGACGGACGCACCGAAGGAGTGGAAGCAGGCGTGGCGAAGCGTTTGGTGGACCAACGTCGCGATCGTGATGGTCGTCGCCGTGATGTGGCTCACCATCGGGATCGTAAATTTCCTGATGGTTCAACTTCCGGTGACGCTGATCGCCTCCACGCTGGGCGTCTGGATGTTCTACGTGCAGCACCAGTTCGAAGAGACGTACTGGCACTGGCATGAGGGCTGGGACTACTACGACGCTTCGCTGCTCGGGAGCTCGTACCTCGTGCTGCCCGCACCTCTGCAGTGGATTACGGGGAACATCGGCGTGCACCATGTGCACCACATGAGCGCGCGGATTCCGAACTACAAGCTACAGCAAGCGCACGACGAGAACGAAGAGTTCCACGTCGTGACCAAGGTGCGCTTTCGCGATACGCTGAAGCTGATCAACCTCTCCTTGTGGGACGAGGACAATCAGCGATTGATCCGGTTCAGGGACCTCAAGAAGCTCCGGAAGGCCGCATAGGCCTGGGCGCACCGCTTAAGCAGCGGGAGAGGAGGCAGGCATGGAGCTCGGCGCGTTTTCGATCAGCCTGACCGTCAAGGACCTGGGGGTCTCGATCGCGTTCTACGAGAAGCTCGGCTTCGAGGTCAGCGGCGGGGACCGTGAGCACTACGTCATCATGGTGAATGGCGGCGCCGTGATCGGTCTCTTCCAGGGGATGTTCGAAAAGAACATCCTGACCTTCAATCCCGGGCTGTCGCAGGACAAGGAGCAACTCTCCGAATTCACCGACGTGCGTGAGATCCGCCAGCGGCTGCTCGACGCGGGCATCGAGTTGACCACGGATACAGAGCCCGACGGCACGGCACCGGCCCACGTCGCGTTCGACGATCCGGACGGCAACCCCGTGCTGATCGATCAGTTCTTCCCTAAACCGGGCACTTCCGACGGCTAGGCTGCCACGCATGACCTTAGTCGCCACTCCCCTTCCCATCGGGTAGCGGATGCGCGTCTCTCTGTTTGCCACCTGTCTGTGCGATCAGTTCTACGCCGAGGCCTGCGCAGACGCCGTGCGGCTGCTCCGCCACCTCGGTGTCGACGTCGACGTGCCGGAAGGGCAGACGTGCTGCGGACAGCCCGCCTACAACGCCGGTAGGCCCGAGGAAGCCCGAAGCATGGCCGCGCATACGATGGACGTCTTTGCAGATTCCGAGTACGTGGTGCTCCCTTCGGGGAGCTGCGCGGGCATGATTCGATGCTTCTATCGCGGGCTGACCGGCGCGGACCCGGGACGCGCAGAATCACTCGCCAGCCGGACGTACGAGCTGTCGCAGTTCCTGCGGCAGGTGCTGAAAGTCGACACGCTCGGTCCGGGCCTCGAGGGACGTCGCGTCGCTTATCATCACGGCTGTCATGCGCTCCGCGAGCTCGGGGTGAAGGATGAGCCACTCGCGCTGCTCGCTGGCTGTGGCGCTGAGGTGGTCGAGTGGGAGGCCGACCAGGAGTGCTGCGGCTTCGGCGGGCTCTTCAGCGCGAAGCTTCCCGAGGTGTCCGCCGCGATGGCCGACCGGAAGATCGACACACTCCCTGACGTCGACTTCGTGACCTCGTCCGACGGAGGTTGCTTGCTCCAGCTCTCAGGGCGAGCGACGAAGCGCCGCACCGGCCCTCCGTTCGTGCACCTCGCGAGCGCGCTCTGGCAGGGCGTGGCCCGGTGAGCTTCACGGGACCCGCGAGGTATCGAGAGGAGGCCGCCAAGACGATTCGCGAGAAGCCCGAGGTACGCACGTCGATTACCGCGGCCACGCGCACGTTCGACGCGCATCGTGTTCACGCCTGGGAGCAGATCGACGCGGACCGATGGCGTGACTGGGCTCGGGACGTGAAGTCGCACGTGCTGGGGAAGCTGGATGAGTATCTGGAGCAGGCCGAAGAACGGCTCACAGCGAACGGAGCCCGTGTACACTGGGCGGAGACCGCGGCGGACGCGCTCGCGGTACTCGGCGAGATCGTGCGCGAGCACGGCGTTGAGAGCGTCGTGAAGGCCAAGAGCATGCTCAGCGAGGAGCTGGGTGTGAATCAGCACCTCGAAGGCCTCGGGGTGCACGTGCGTGAGACCGACCTCGGCGAGTACATCATCCAACTGCTGGGTGAAACGCCGAGCCACATCGTGGGGCCCGCGATTCACCTCAGCGTCGACGACTGCCGGAGGCTCTTCCACGAACGGCTGGGCACGCCACTCGACGCAGAACCGGACGAGCTCGCGGGGGCGGCTCGGGAAGCGCTTCGCGCTGAGTTCCTCGCCGCGGATCTTGGGATATCGGGCGCCAACTTCCTGGCGGCGGACACCGGTACGGTCGCGCTCATCGAGAACGAGGGGAATATCCGACTTGCGACGTCGCTGCCCCGCGTGCACGTCGCGTTCGTGGGCATCGAGAAGCTGGTGCCGAGACTCGAGGACGTGTCCGGGCTTCTTCAGCTCACGGCGCGTGCCGCGACCGGGCAGCCGATGGGAAACTTCGTCTCGCTCATTCAGGGACCGAGGAAGAACGACGAGGTCGACGGTCCCGACGAGGTGCACGTCGTGCTCGTGGACAACGGGCGCACGAAGTTGCTCGCAGACGACGCAGCTTGGGAGGCACTCAGGTGCGTGCGCTGCGGAGCGTGTCTCAACATCTGTCCGGTCTATCGGCAGACGGGGGGCCACGCGTACGGCTGGACGTACTCCGGCCCCATCGGAGCGATCATCGCTCCGGGCATGCTCGGCCTCGAGGAGGCGATGCCTCTCCCTTATGCGTCCACCCTGTGCGGAGCCTGCACCGACGTCTGCCCGGTACGCATCCCGATCCCCGAGTTGCTCGTGCACTGGAGGGAGAAGGCCGCCGAACAGGGTCTCACGCCTGCAGTGGAGACCATCGGCCTCAAGGCATACGCGAAGCTCGCGCAGAGCCCCGAGCTCTTCAGCGCCGCCGGTTCGGTGCTGCGTCACCTGCCGCTCGAGCTCGGGGGTCGCGCGCTGCCGGTCGTGGGCGGGTGGCTGCAGGAGCGGTCGGCACCGAAGTCGAGCAAGAAGAGCTTCCTGCAAATGTGGAGGGAGGGCATCGAGTGAGCGCGCGGGATCGGATTCTCGAGCGAGTGCGGGAGGCGCTGAGCGACCGAGATGCCGTGGAGCACCCCGGAACGTTCGGGGGGTGGCGGCCAGCCGCCGCGTCGCATCCCGTAGACGGACTGGTCCAGCTCCTGGAAGCAGCGGGAGGTGAGGTCGTGCGCCAGCCGAACGTCGACGCTGCCGCCGCGTGGCTCGCGTCCTTTTGCGCTGATTTCGAGAGCAGCGCGGTGGGCGAAACCGTCCCCGATGCTCTGCGGCCTCCGCTTCCCTCCGGCGCCGCGGACACCGCGCCGCTCGGAGTGTCCCTAGCCAGAGGCGGCGTCGCCGAGACGGGCTCGCTCATCATGGATGCCAGAGATGGACGGCGTGTCCAACTGCTCGTGCCGACGCACGTCGTGTTCGTTCACACCGGGGACATACACGCGACGCTGCGTGAGGCGCTCATCGACCTGGCTGACGACCTACCTTCCGCGATCGGCTTCCACTCGGGGCCGTCCAAGTCCGCCGACATCGGGCAGATCCTGGTGAAGGGCGTGCACGGGCCTGGCCGGCTCGTGGCAGTCTTGATCGAGAGTCAGGACTAGCGGAGAAGGTGCCGTGATTCTCAGCCGTACGTACCTGCAAGGCCTCGTGCTCGCGACGCTCTCGATGGTCGCGTGCTCCACCGTCGACACACGAGCGATCCTGCTCGACCCTACCGACCCCGCCTGGTCCGAGAACGCCCCGGATACCTTTCGCGCCCGCTTCGAGACCACCCGGGGCGCGTTCGTCGTCGAGGTCGTGCGTGCTTGGGCGCCCATCGGTGCCGACCGGTTCTACAACCTGATCCGCCACGGCTACTACGACGACGTGCGCTTTCACCGTACCGTACCGGGCTTCATCACCCAGTGGGGTGTCTCAGGTGATCCGGAGGTGAGCGCCGTGTGGTACGAGCGAGGCATGGCGGACGACACGGTGGTCGCGAGCAACGCGCGCGGCACGATGGCCTTCGCGTTCACCGACCCCGGTACACGCTCCACGCAGGTGTTCATCAGCATGGTCGACAACTCTCGTCTCGACCAGCAGGGCTTCGCCCCATTCGCGCGGGTCGTCGAAGGCATGGACAGCGTGGTCGACTCGATCTACTCGGGGTACGGCGAGAACTCGGGCGGCGGCGTGCGCCGCGGAGACCAGAGCCGGATCGTCTCGGGGGGAAACGCATATCTCGACGCCGAGTTCCCGGAGCTGGACCGGCTCATGCGCGTGACGATCGAGCGCCGCTAGGCGCCGACCATGCTCCCGCCCCAGCTCTTCCTTGTGGGGCGAAGCGTTGGTGACGCATGTTGCGCGCGGAACCAGACGCCGTCCTTCCCTAAAGCCGCGTGACCGACTCCGGATCGAAATACGAGCTGCACCGAGTCCTGGGAGTCCGGGACGGCATGGCGGTCACCGTCGGTATCGTGATCGGTGCGGGCATTTTGCGCACGCCCGGCCTCATCGCGGGGCACCTCGGCAACCCGTGGCTCATCCTCGCGGCGTGGTTCTTCGGCGGTGTGGTGGTGGCGCTCTCCACGCTCGTGCTCGCGGAGATGGCTGCGGCGCTGCCCGAAGCCGGAGGCAAGTACGTCTATGCCCGCCACGCGTGGGGCGACAGCATGGGCTTCCTCGCCGGCTGGTCCGAGCTACTCGTGACCCGCGGCTTCTCGGGCGCCGTCAAGGCAATCGCGATCGCCGAATACCTCCGGATCCTGACGGGGGGACGGGGCTCGGTCCCGCTGCTCGCGTTCGCCGTGTGCGTCGCCTTCTTCTTCCTGCACACGCGTGGGCTCGAAGCGAGCACGAGGTTTCAGAACGTCACCACCGCGATCAAGGTCCTCGTGGTGATCGCGATCGCGGGCGCCGGTCTGTGGGCCGGGGACCTCGTCGGCTTCCAACCTTCGGTCACCAGCACGTCCGGTCCAACCGCAGGCCTGCTCGGCTTTGCGCTCGCCTACCAGTCGATCTCGTTCGCCTACTACGGTTGGGAAGACGCTGCCAAGATGGCCGCGGAGGTCAAGGATCCGGGCAGGGCTCTGCCCAAGATTCTGGTTGGCGGCTCGCTCGCGGTGATGGTGCTCTACCTTCTGATGAACGTCGCCTTCCTCTCCGCGCTCACACCGGAGGAAATGGCCGGCTCCGTGCTGGTCGCGCAGGACGCGATCGCTGCGGTGTTCGGCGGTACCGCAGGCACGGTGGTCGTCGTTGCGAGCCTTCTCATCCTCGTGAGCAGCCTCAACGTGAACTTCCTGGGCCTCCCGCGCGTGGCGTATGGTCTGTCGCAGCACGGGCTCGCGCCCAAGGCGTTCTCGCGAGTGGACAGCCGCGGGACGCCGAGGAACGCTCTCTATTTCATCTCGGCGTGGATCGGACTGCTCGCGCTGTCCGGCGCTTTCGAGCTGCTGATCCGGTTCATGATGACCGTCGCGATCACCGTCGACACTATGGTGCTCATGGGCTACTTCAAGCTGCGCAGCTCCCAGCCAGCTCTCGAGAGACCCTTCACCATGCCGGGCCACCCGGTGCTTCCGGCGATTACGATCGCTCTCTACGTCGGGATCCTCACGATCATCGTCTGGACCCAGTGGCAATTGGCGACCGGCGCCGGCGCCATGATCGGCGCCATTCTGCTGGCGGGTTGGATCACCAAGCGACAGACTTCAGTCCCCGTTTCAACTGATCCGACTGGCGGACGGTAACTCTGGCCACACTGAACGAGACGCTTCGAACACTCGCGGCGGCGCGTATCACGCACGTCGTCGGCCTGCCGGACGATACGTCCGCGCCGCTCTTCGACGCGCTCCGGAATCATACTTCGGTGCGACTCATCACCGTCACCCGAGAGGGCGAGGCGTTCGCGATCGCCTCTGGGTTGTGGCTCGGGGGGGCACGGCCGCTCGTCGTCATTCAGAACACCGGGCTGCTCGAGTCGGGTGACAGCCTCCGCGGCACAGCGGTGCGCATGGCAGCGCCCATCCCGATCCTGATAACAGGTCGAGGCTACGGGAAGATGGCCAGCGCCGGCCTCACGCCGGACGAGCCACGTACGAGCGAGCTCCTGACCCGCGCGGACGTCGACTCCGCCGCACTGCTCACCGAGCCTACGCTCGATGCCTGGGGCATACCGTTCGAGCGGTGCCAGGGTGACCAGGATCCGGCCGCCGCGCTTGCCCGAACCATCGGGGCGGCTCGATCGGAACAACGGCCGAGGGCCGTCATCGTGGCACGAGCGCTCAACTGATGCCGGTCCTCTGATGCCCGATCCGCGCTCATGCTGACACGGGCACAACTCCTCGAGCCGCTCGCGCGCCACCGAACGAACGAGGTCGTCGTCACGACCATGAGCGTCACTCGCGCCTGGGGGCGACTCTCTGATCACGACCTCGACTTCGCCTCTGCCGACAGCGCGATGGGACATGCGGCCGACCTCGCGTTGGGGATCGCGCTCGCGCGTCCAAGTCGAACAGTGGTTTGCCTGAACGGGGACGGCAGCATGCTCATGACCCTGGGCACGTTGGCGACAGTGGTCGGGGCCGCGGCGACCAACCTCGTGCTCATCGTGGTCGACAACGGTACCTACGAGATCACCGACAGCCAGCCGGTTCCGGCTGCCGGCTCCGTCGACTACGCGGCGATGGCAGAAGCAGCAGGATTTCCCCGGGTCTTCCGTTTCGACGACCCCAGGGAATACGTCGAGGCCGTTCCGGACATCCTCACCACACCCGGCCCGACGCTGGTGCACGTGAGCGTCGAGCCCGGGTCTGAGGGTCCGATCGGCCGAAGCATCGAGGAGCCCGCGCGTTACCTGCGCGTCTCTCTAGCTGAGTGGTCCCGAACCCTCCGCGACGCTCTCGCCACCGATCCCGGCTAGCACGGTCTTTAACGAAGCCCCTCCCGGCTGCCTCTATCGCTTCACAGACGTACGAGCAGCGCTCGCTTCCACGAGCGGGCGATGGAGTGAAGGAGCATGTGATGAAGATGATGACGGGTGGCTTTCTAGTCCTCGCGACGCTTTTCGCGACCGGGATGACAGACCTCACGGCCCAACAGGCCCGACGCGGCTCTCAGGTGAGAGGCACGCAGGGTCGGCAGCAGGGCGGCGTAGAGTCGATCATGCGCCTGCGCGAGCGCCTGGAGTTGACCGAAGATCAGGTAGACCAGCTCGACGCGATCCGACGTGAGAACGTCCAGCGGCGCACCGCCGAAATGGTGGCAATGACCGAGGTACAGTCCCAATACGCCGCAGGTCTCATCCGGCGCAGCGACGTCATGGCGGCGATGGAAGAGCGAGAGGAGGCGAAGCGCGGACGGGACGGACAGCAACGCGACAGACTCGAGTCGATCCTGACCGAAGGACAGCAAGAGTCCCTCAATCGAATCAGACGTCGGGACCGGGCTTCCGCCGGTGGAAGGGCACGTGGAATGCGCGGGCGAGGAGGCCCTAGTGGATTCCGTAGCGACCGCGGGGGTTGGCAGGGGCGTGACTATTTCCGTCGTGACCGCCGAGGACGACGAGGTGGATGAAGGAGATATCGGGTCCCGCTAATTCACACGCACCTCACCAGCGGGCTCGATGCGAGTCCCGTCCAGTTACGGCTGGGCGGGGCTCGTTTTAGTTCCCATGCTCCCTCATCCACCGGCGCAGGTCCCCCACGTCCAGCCGACCGTTACGGTTGCCCTCGCTGTCCACGTAGGCAATCTCGAGCTCGGACAGCGGATCGGAGTTCGGCTCCAGGAAGAACTGCACAATCCGCTGCTCCTCGACGACCAGTTGCGTCGACAGCGTGATACGGGCTTGCCCGTTCTTCACGACGATCGAGTGGAAGACCACCTGCGTGGCACTGCCGTCGTTCAGGCGCGTACTCGGAGAGGTGATGCTGCTGAGCTCGTTCGACACCCCGCCGACACCCCAAGCGTCACCGGCTTCCCCGCGATTACCTCCCTCGAAGCTGTTCCTGATCAACCCGTCGTTGTCATCCTGCTCGAGCAACGCTAGGAAGTACGGATTGCCACTGCTGGGGTTCGGTCTCAGCGCGGCACCCAGCTCCTGGTGGTAGATGAGCACGCCGTCGGCCGGGATCCCGTGGTCGAATCCGACTTGGGCTCGATACTCCACCAACAGGTACTCACTACCGCCCTGGTCGAGATGAATGCGTAGCGCATCGCCTGAAGTCTGCACCGGATCGAGCACGTACTCCCGACTGCTGACCGGCTCGAGGCCGACCTCCGTGAAATCCAGCCAACCGAGCACGTTCTTTGAGCGCGCACTCATGTGCGAAGGACCATAGGGAACGCGATCCTCGACCGGGCCGCATCCCCACGAGCCCGCCGCCATGAGCGCCCAGCAGCCGAGGATCCATCGCCGCCCGACGGGTCCCCCGGCCGCGGTCGGATGGTAGTAATCCGGCAGGCCCAGCACGTGTCCGTACTCGTGAGATATGGTGTTGGCGATCTGGACGTCGAGGCCCTCGCAGTCGGTCGCACTCTGTACGATGTAGCCATTGACCTGGACGAAGCCGCCGTCCGGGCGAGCATCGTTGGTGGTATACGGCTCCCCATTGTTCCGAGGTGCGAGCCCTGAACGATGTGGCCAGATCGACGGACCGCCACAAGAACCCGCGATCTCGATGAACTCGAACGTCATCGCGTCGACGAAGCCGTCGTCATCGCCGCTGTTGGGCACGTTGTCCGGGCCGTCGTTGTCGTAGAGGCCGAAGTCGGTCGTCGCGTCGGCGAGCTGCAGCGCCTCCAGGAAGTATGGTCCTAGGTCGGCGTCGCTACCGAGTCCGTTGTCCTCGCCCACGACGACCTCCATCGGTCGCGAGGTGCGGACCCAAGGAAGCACGTCACCCAGCAGCGTGAACTGACCGCGTGACATCTCCGCGTACGCTTCGGTAATGGTCCCGTACGGCGCCGGCCCGTCGAAGAGCGAAGCCTGGATCATCTCCCGCGTGATGTGCGGCTCCTCCGAATCGGAGAAGAGAGCGGGCAGAACCACGAGGCGGTGGATCCCGCCGATGTCGCGCACCGGCTCCACCTGACCCTGGGCATTCACGCGAAAGAGTCCGTTCGGTAGTTCGAACGCGCCCCGGTCCTGGGCGACGCGATCGTAGTAGCTCTGTGGGAGCGTCAGCCCGCGGAGCTCGGCGAGCGCCTCGATGTCCTGGGCCCAGAGAGACCCGGTCGACCACGCCGGCGTCTGGCAGACAAGCAACAGGGCGATCGACAGTCGGCCGATGGCCGCTTGCGCCCACAGACGCCTGCCGCACCGCGCTGTCATCGCCGTATCTCCACGTGGTACTCGGCGAGGATGTTACGCAGCGCGTCATGCGGCGCGGCCACCTGGAGCACGTGTGCCTCGAACGAAGCGAGCGTGTCGAGCACCTGTAGCCCAAAGGACAGCTCCGCCGACGGCTCCGCGACCACGACCACGATGAACGAGTCGGCGTGGTGCTTGCCGAAAACCCGACTGTTGATCTGAGTCACGCCGGTGATGCCGGCGCCGAATATCGAGATGAGCGCCGCGCCCTCGGTCACGAACGGACCCTCGAGGGTCACGGTCATCGTGCCGGGACCCGGAATCGAGTCAGCGCACGCGGCAAGCGCGAGCGTGATACTGAGGACAGGAACGAGCCGTGGGAGTCTCATGCCGTGCGCGCTGAGGGTTGGTCCGAAGTCGAAATCACATACGCTCTGTGAAAGGGACGGATTTCGCAGGAGCCATCACACATGAAGCAATCCGACGCCTCTCCCTCCGCCAGACGAGTTGGGGGCCAGCAGGCGGCGGCGCACCCTACGAGATCGGCCGGTCCGCAGGCTGCATCTTCACCGCCCACATGCCGGAGTTGATGTCGCTGAAGAAGATATTGCCCTTCCACGGCATCACGCTCCAAACCCCTGGCGAATTGGGGATGTAGCCGAGAGGATCGTGTGCCTTGAACACCGCCATCTCGCGGCCCTGGGTGTAGAGATTGCCCATGAGGTCACCCGAGATGTCGACCATGCGCACGCCGCCCTCGTAGTACGCCTGGTAGAGGATGTCGTCCTCGACCCACATGTTGTGCGTGCCGTATTCGCTGGCCTCGTAGCGCGCGAGTTGCACCGGGTTCATCGGATCAGTGAAGTCGAAAATCTGGGTGTAGCCGGACGTCGCGCGAGGATAACCACCCTTGCCCGTGACCGGGTCGTACTGCTGTCGGTGATCGGGCCCGGTGCCCTCCCACGCGAGACCACGACGTTGCACGCGCTCGTCACCCACGATGAGCAAGAGGCGTCCTGTCGACTCCTGGTAGTAGGGGAAGATCGCGTGCGTGGAGCCCGTCGTGGTCGGAAAGACCGTCACGAGCTGCGGGTTCTCGATCGAACCGCCCCATTTCCCGTTTCCGACGTCCACCACGACTACGCCGGTCTCCCACTCCGCCGAGTAAACGAGCCCGTCGTGTACCCAAATGTCGTGGACGCGCGAGTCGGGGTGGTTGTACTCGCTGACGTACTCCGGATTCTCGAGGTCGCGCATGTCGATGATGACGTATTTGTCCCCGTTCGCCAGGGAGAACAGGTAGTCGTTCGTCGCGAACATGTTGTGCACGCCGCCGGTCACTCCGTGGCTTTCGAAGGTCGACGCGATCCTGGGGTGGGCCGGCTCTGCAAGGTCGAGAATCACGAGACCGTTCCGCCGGTTCGACGCGCCCTCCCTGGAAATGACCCCGTAACGCCCGTCCGGCGAGACCTTCATATCGTTGGTCGTGCGCGCGTCGAGGGGAATCGAATCGGTCTTGAAGATGTTCGTCGGGTCCGTTACGTCCCAGACCATAGAAATACCGTCCCCGTACTTGGAACCCGTCAGAGCGTAGTCGCGACCGTCGAGTCCCTCCCAGATCCAGAAGTCGGTCGTGAAGATGCGCGCCTCGCTGCCGTGGCCCACCACTTCGATCTTGCGAATCACGTTCCGGGGGACGACCCGGAACGAGTATTCCACGGACGCACCGGCGCTCGAAGCCATCGCGGTGTACACGCCTGGCACGTCCGCGACCATGCGCCCGTCGAGAATCTGCGCCGGACCCGCCGGCGCCTTGATCGAGTCGTCTGGCTGGTAGACGAAACTCCACGTGATCGGTGCGTCGTCCACCGCCGAGCCGCCTTCGTCGAAGGCCGTGGCGGTGAAGCTCTGCACGTCGCCGGTGCGTACCTGCTGTCGGCCGCCTTCGAGCGTCATCGACACGATGGGCGACGCCACCACCGAATGGGTCACGTCGCCGCGTACACCTTCCACGGTGGCGGAGATGGTCACGGTGCCGGTGCCGACGGCACGCACGTTTCCGAACGCGTCGACGGTGGCAACGTCTTCGTCTGAGCTGGCCCACGCGACCTCGGAGAACGGCCGCTGAGAGCCGTCACTGTGGGACGCGACGACCCCGTGCAAGACACGAGCGCCTTGGTACAGCCGGCCGCCGTCTGTTTCGATCCGCACTTCGCTGATCGCCGGCCAAACGACGTGCACGGGGACGCGCAACGTCACGGGCTCAGCTCCGCCAATCGCCACGCTCGTTATTACGACTTCGTATTCACCCACGATGAGTCCCCTCACGGACGTCCCGTCCACAGCCAGCCCCCTCCGGGGGCCCGACACCCGGAGCGCGCCGTCCGTGGGTCGCCCCGCGGCATCGAACGCGGAGATCACCAGAGGGGCGGTGGCACCTCGCTCAATTCGGATCACCTCAGTCTGGGACTCGAGGCGTGCAATGTTCTGGGACGTTGCAGGCGAAGTGGCGGCCAGGACGAGGAAGGTCGACGTGACGACGATACGCTTCATGTGTGGGACTCCGAAGACGGATACAGGACGACTCCATCTTCATAATGAGCCAGGCGATGCCGAGCAAGGAACGAGCCGCCTACCACACTCCTGCCGAAGTGTGATCGTGGGATCGGTCCGGGTCGCCCTCGCGGCCGGGATGACCGTGGCGGCCAGAGCGGTGCCGAGGCGCCGCGCCATCCAGTGCGCTATCCCTCCAGCGCTTCCTTCATCGCTCGATACCCTTCGTCGACGAAGTACTCGACGTTGTCGAAGTCGAATGTCTCGAAGCCGTCGAGGCGGGGCCGCACGTACATGAGCGGCGGGCCGTCCCATTGGGCGAGCAGGTCACGGCGACGACGCCACGTCATGATGGAGAAGATGCGTTGGTGCACGCCGAGGATGCCCTGCGCGAGGATCTTCTCACAATCGCCAGTCTCCCCGGAGCCGACGTCGACCCCCACGATGCCAGTCGCCCCCTGTTGCTCCGCACGGTCGAGCGCGAGCGGATGCGCGGTCCCGCCGTCCACGAAGGCACGCCCCCCCTGCTCGAAGGGCGGGTAGAAAACCGGAAGCGCCGACGACGCGTACACGGCCTCCACCAGTGAAATATCCGTCCTAGCATCCGTGCCGAACCACTCGGTCGAGCCATCGGTGAGATCCACGGCGTTGAGAAGGAAGGGTACTTCCATCGCGTCCCAGCCCCGGTCCGGGAGCAGCTTCGCGTAGTATTCCATGAGCGCATCGCCCAGGAACACGCTCGGTTGACGGATCCCGTTGATCCACGCCACACGCCGGTTCAGGCGCACGATGTCCGGTTTCTCGAGCGCGAGAGCGTGCTTCCGCATCTCCTGCCACGTCATGCCACTCGCCGCCAGCGCTCCGACCAAAGCGCCAATGCTGGTTCCGACGATACCGGTGGGACGCACCCCTGCTTCCGTAAGGGCCTGCCACACACCAACGTGTGCGAGACCCTTCAGACCTCCACCGCCGAGCACCAGCCAGGCGCCATCACCGAGCTCCTGCAGACCCGCGGAATCGACCGTATGATGCGGAGAATCGGCACTGTCTACCCCCACTTGACCCCCCTAATCGACCCGTCTAGCTTTCTGGACCTGAAACATAGAATCATTCTTGATAAGCGGCCAAGGGCTCCGCACCTTGTCTGAGGAACGAATGAGTGACGCTCCCATTCTGAAGATAGAGGGCCTCGAAGCCAAGGTCACCGACGAAGAGATCCCGATCCTCAATGGGATCGATCTCGAGATCGGTAAAGGCGAGATCCACGCGATTATGGGTCCGAACGGCTCGGGAAAGAGCACCCTAGCCAAGGTTCTCGCCGGCCACCCTGGCTACGAAGTGACGTCCGGCTCGGTCATGTTCCAGGGCAGTGATCTGTTCGAGCTCGAGGCCGACGAGCGCTCGCAGGCGGGAATCTTCCTCGCCTTCCAGTATCCTGTAGAGATCCCCGGCGTCTCCATTGCGAACTTCCTTCGCACGGCGGTGCAAGCCCACCTGGCAGATGGTGAGGAGCTCGACATCTTCGACTTCTCGGACATCCTGACCGAGCGCATGGAGCTGCTCGATATGGACGTCTCGTTCGCCGAGCGTAACGTAAACGACGGCTTCAGCGGCGGTGAGAAGAAGCGGAACGAGATCCTCCAGATGGCTATGCTGAGGCCCAAGCTCGCCGTGCTGGACGAGACCGACTCAGGCCTCGATATCGACGCGCTCAAGGTCGTCGCAAACGGGGTGAACAAGTTGACTGAGGAAGATCCCGAGATGTCGATCCTCCTCATCACGCACTACCAGAGACTTCTGGACCACATCGAGCCCGACCGCGTTCACGTCATGGTCGACGGTCGTATCGTCCGCTCCGGTGGGCCGGAAGTCGCGCTCGCGCTCGAGGCCCAAGGCTACAAGGGCTGGCGCGACGCGGACTCAGTAACGAACGGCGTCTGAAGACGCCAAGGAGACCTTCATGCCACAGAACGAAACCATCCAAGACCTCGGACTCGACGAATACAAGTACGACTTCGTCACCGACACTGAGCCGGTCTTCCGTGCCGAGAAGGGCCTGAACGAGAAAGTGGTCCGGCAGATCTCCGCGCACAAGGAAGAGCCGGAGTGGATGCTCGAGTACCGCCTCAAGGCCCTCAAAGTCTACAACTCGAAGCCGATGCCCAAGTGGGGCGGCGACCTCTCCAGTCTCGAAGCGGTGCTCGATGAGATCTACTTCTATGTGCGGCCTCAGGACCAGATGGAGCGCTCCTGGGACGACGTGCCCGACGAGATCAAGGACACGTTCGAGAAGCTCGGCATCCCCGAGGCCGAACGTAAGGTCCTCGCCGGCGTGGGCGCACAGTACGAGTCCGAAATGGTGTACCACTCGTTGCGCGAGGAGTGGGCGGATCAGGGCGTCATCTTCGATTCCATCGAAGACGGTCTGAAGAACCACCCCGAGCTCTTCCGCGAGCACTTCGGCACCATCATCCCGATGCACGACAACAAGTTCGCTGCGATGAACGCGGCGGTCTGGTCCGGCGGCTCGTTCGTATACATCCCGAAGGGCGTCTCGATCGACACACCCCTGCAGGCGTACTTCCGGGTGAACCAGGAGCGAATGGGTCAGTTCGAGCGCACGCTCATCATCATCGACGAGGGCGCGCAAGCGCACTACATCGAAGGGTGCACCGCGCCGGTCTACACGACCGAATCGTTCCACTCGGGCGTCATCGAGATCGTCGTCAAGAAGAACGCTCGGTTCCGGTACACGACCATCCAGAACTGGTCGAACAACATGTACAACCTCGTCACCCAACGGTCGATCGTGCACGAGAACGCCACCATGGAGTGGCTGGACGGCAACCTCGGCTCGAAGCTCACCATGAAGTACCCGTCCTGCTACCTGGTCGGCGAAGGCGCGCATGGCGAGATCATGTCGATCGCGTACGCGGGCGACGGCCAGCACCAGGACACCGGCGGCAAAGTGATCCACGTGGCGCCGCATACGACCTCCTCGATCACCTCCAAGTCGATCTCGAAGGGGACCGGACGCTCGACGTACCGCGGCCTGTGCAAGGTGCACAAGGGTGCGCACCACGCACGCTCCAACGTCGAGTGCGACGCGCTGCTGATCAACGACACCTCGCGGACGGACACGTATCCGTACATCGAGATCGAAGAGAACGACGCGAACATCGGTCACGAAGCTTCGGTCTCGAAGATCGGTGAGGAACAGCTCTTCTACCTGGCGAGTCGCGGAATCGCCAAGGATGAAGCGATGGCGATGATCGTGCGCGGCTTCATCGAGCCGATCGCCAAGAAGCTACCGCTCGAGTACGCGGTGGAGCTCAACAGGCTGATCGAAATGGAAATGGAAGGCTCTGTGGGATGACGGGGGATACCCTCACAGAGCGGGTAAGGGCCGCCCTCGATTCCGAGGCGGTCGAGCGGATCGGCATGGGCGAGCCCGTGTGGCTGCGCGAGCGCCGGGAGCATGCTTGGGACGTGTACGAGCGCACTCCGATGCCGACGACGCGACTCGAAGAGTGGCGCTACACGGACCTCAAGAAGAAGCTCGATCTCGACGCGCTTCGGCTCAGCGATGCCGACACGCTCTCGGCTGATCCGGCCACGTGGCCCGAGCGACTGCGCGAGGCCATGGACGAGGACCGGGAAGCCTCGGGTCGCATCGTCATTATCGACGGTCACGTCGTTCATGCCGACGTCGACGAGAAGCTCGCGGCGCGGGGCGTGATCTTCGAGTCGCTGCACGAAGCGATCACGAACCACGAACAGCTCGTGCGGGAGCACCTCGCCACCGAGGCGGTTCCTGCCGAAGAAGGCAAGTTCGCGGCGCTCAACGCGGCGCTCTGGATCGACGGCATCTTCCTGTACGTGCCCAAGGGCGTGCGACTCGAGCGGCCCGTCTGTGTCACGCGGTGGCTGAGCGAGGCTGGCACCGCGTATTTCAGCCGCGTACTCATCGTGGCCGAACCCGAAAGTCAGATCTCCTATGTCGACGAAGTCCTGTCCGACGACTTCGAGTCGCAGACGTATACGTCCACGGTGGTAGAGCTGATCGCGCGCGACGGCGCACAGGTACAGTACGTGGCCGTGCAGCGGCTAGGTCGCGGGGCGTTCTACCAGTCGGTGCAACGCACGCTCGCGCAGCGCGACGCGAAGCTCGATACGCTCAACGTGGCGCTCGGCGCGTCGGTGACACGTGTCGACCTGAACGCTCGCCTGCTCGGTCCCGGTGCGAATTCGGACATGCTGGGTCTCTACTTCGGGGACGGTGACCAGCATTTCGACTTCAACACCAGCCAGGACCACGTCGCGCCGAACACTTCGAGCGACCTGCTCTACAAGGGTGCGCTCGACGGTGCCAGCCGCGCGGCCTTTCGCGGCATCATCCGAGTGCTGCCCGGTGCCCAAGGCACCGACGCGTATCAGACCAACCGGAATCTCTTGCTCTCCCCGGAGTCTCGCGCCGACTCGTTGCCGAATCTCGAAATCGAGGCCGACGACGTGAAGTGCTCCCACGCCGCCACCGTCGGCCAACTCGACGCCGAAGCGAGGTTCTACCTGATGAGCCGCGGCCTGAGCCTCATCCAAGCCGAGCGCCTCGTGGTTCTCGGCTTCCTAGGAGAGGTCCTGGCGAAGCTCCCGCTGGGTAGTGTCGTGGATAAGGTGACGCGAGTCATCGAACAGAAGCTCGCACAGCACGACTAGCGAGCCCGTCGTGACCCGGAGCACGCCGCATGGCTAGTTGGATCCAGGTGGCCGCCGCGGCTGACTGCCCGGTCGGCCAACTCAAGGGCGTGACCGCCGGCAGCACCGAAATCGTGCTCGCCAACTTCGAAGGAACTGTCTACGCGCTCGAAGACGAGTGCTCCCACGAGGCGTTTCCACTCTCCGACGGAGAGCTGGAGGGTAACGAGATCCTCTGTATCTACCACGGTGCCCGCTTCGACTGTAGGACCGGCAAGAACATATGCATTCCAGCCACTCGACCGGTGAAGTCGTTCCCGGTGGAAGTTCGCGCTGGACAGATCTACATCGACGTGAGCTGAGACTCACCGAGGCTACGACCGATGACCGCACTCGACCCGATCAAGATCCGGCGGGAGTTCCCTGCGCTGGATCAGACGGTCAACGGCAAGCCGCTCGTGTATCTCGACAACGCGGCCACGTCCCAGAAGCCCAAAGCCGTGCTGGGGGCGCTCGAAGAGTACTACCGGCGCGACAACGCCAACGTGCACCGCGGCATCCACGAGCTGTCGCGGCGAGCGACCATCGCCTTCGAGGACGCCCGCGCCAAGGTCGCCCGATGGATCAACGCGCCCGAGGCTGACGAGCTCGTTTGGACGCGGGGCACGACGGAGGCGATCAACCTCATCGCTACCGCTTGGGGATTGGACAACGTCGGCGAAGGCGACGAGATCCTGATCTCGACCATGGAGCACCACTCGAACATCATCCCGTGGCAGCTGCTCGCTCGTCGCACGGGCGCCAAGCTCCGCTACATCGAGATCGACGACCAGGGTCGACTCGTTCTCGACGAGCTCCCTTCCTTGCTCTCGAGTCGCACGAAGGTCCTCGCGGTCGCGCATGTCTCGAACGCGCTCGGCACCGTGAACCCCATCAAGGAGATCGCGGCCGCGGCCCATGAGGTCGGGGCGCTCGTGGTGATCGACGGTGCCCAAGGGGCGGTGCATACCAAGGTCGACGTACAGGATCTCGGCGTGGATTGCTATGCGTTCAGCGGTCACAAGATGTGCGGCCCTACCGGCATCGGGGCGCTTTGGGCGCGAAAGGACCTGCTCGAATCGATGTCGCCGTATCAAGGCGGCGGCGAAATGATCCACTTCGTCGGCCGTGACGAAAGCACCTGGGCGAAGGTGCCCCACAAGTTCGAGGCAGGCACCCCCAACATCGCCGGCGCGATCGGGATGGGCGCCGCGGTAGACTTCCTAACCGGCGTCGGCATGGACGCCATCGCGGCCCACGGGCGCGAGCTTCTGGCGTACGCCATCGAGCAGGTCGGCTCGATCAAGGGCATTCGCATCTACGGACCGGAGTCGCTCGACGAACACTCCGCCGTCGTCTCGTTCACGCTCGGTGACGCGCATCCGCACGACATCTCGACGATCCTGGACGCGGAAGGCATCGCGGTACGTGCCGGACATCACTGCGCGCAACTCGTGATGAAGCACTTCGGCGTTGCCGCCACGGCACGGGCGTCGTTCTACCTGTACAATACGAAGGATGAAGTGGATCGACTCGTCGAAGGCCTGGACATCGTGCGCGGCATCTTCGGCTGAGAAGCATCTGCGCCCGGTGGGGGTCTGCCGGAGCGAGCGCGCGCGTACTGCGACACGTACATTGGTACCCCGATCAACAGACGTAGCGAACGATGGAAACACCCCCACTCAGCTCGCTCTACCAGCAGCTTATCCTCGAGCACTACCGCAACCCTCGCAATAAAGCGGAGCTGGAGGAGAAGACCGTAGAGATCCACATGGCCAACCCGGTCTGTGGAGACGAGATCCGCCTACAACTGCGCATCGAGGGCGATCATATCGCGGCAGCCAAGTTCATCGGGCAGGGCTGCTCGATCTCCCAGGCGTCGATCAGCATGATGACCGCGAAAATCCAGGGTGCCTCCCTGAGCGACGCAGACGCGCTCGCCGACCTCTTCACCGCTCTCATGCACGGAGACGCAGAAGCGGCCAAGGACAAGAGCCTCGGAGACCTGCGGGCGCTTGAGGGGGTGAGCAAGTTTCCGGTGCGCATCAAGTGCGCGCTGATCGGATTCGACGCTCTCCAGGAAGCCCTCAAGAAGCATGCGTCGGAGAAAGCACACTGACACCCGTTGAGATCCATTCGGCCCACCTGTCAGACACTCGGGCGGGCCCTATCACTATGTGGGTGTCACCGACCGGGGTCCGCAGGATCGAGTTCGGACCCCTGCCACGCGGGCACCACACGGACCCCCTAGAGGCGTGGCCCGACCACTTGCGGGGGGCCGTGGAGCAGCTCCAGGCCTATCTGGCCAAGAAACGAAAGACGTTCGATCTCTCGCTCGACTTCGCCGCTTCGACGACCAGCTTCCAGCACGACGTCTATCGCAGACTGCTCGACATCGAGTACGGGCGCGTCGCTTCCTACGGTCAGGTCGCGCGGGACGTGGGCAAGCCCGACATGGCGCGCGCGGTCGGACAAGCCGTCGGCGCCAATCCCATCCCTATCGTGGTGCCGTGCCACCGCGTCGTCGCTTCGGACGGGCGCCTGACCGGCTTCGGCGGCGGCTTACCAGCGAAGGTCGCGCTGCTCAAGCTCGAGGGAATCGATGTGGACGGCGACAAGCCGAACAGTAAGGTGTACCCAGAGGTTATCCCTCTAGAGCTCTAGCCGTCCCAACATCGACATTGTCCTGACAGCCCACTTGACCTCGCCACTCCGATGACACGAAAACGCAGTTGCATATTCTTCCTGCTGCTCGCTCTCCCCGCGTGTGGGAGCGAGCCGGAAGCATCCACCGCCCAGGCCGGGCTGGTGGTGGATACGGCGATCAGACCGCTGGAGCGCGAGGCGCTCACTGAGGCCGATCTCGTGGGTCTGGAGATGGCCAACCTCTCGGTCGAGCTGCCGTGGACGACGAACGCCATCAATCGCAGCCCCAGACCCGCGGCACCGCGCTCCATGGTCGAGAGCGTCGAGGTCACGGGTCACGAGGGCTTCGACCGCATGACGTTCACCTTCAGTTCAGACGCGCCAGCCCCGGGATACGAAATTCGAGTCGTACCCCCTGGCGTGGGGGTGCAATGCGGAGAAGGAACGGAGGGAGTTGGGGCCGATGCCGGCGAGGACGAAGATGCACCGCCGGAGGTCGAGCACACACCTGAACTCGCCGGAAACCAGTTCCTGGTGCTACGCCTCCGGCCAGCCCGCATCGTCGATCAGGGTCGCCGCACGATGTCCATCGGGACCGAGAGCTACGAGCTCACGCGGGTGCACGAGGGCGGCATATCCTGTGACGCGGACGACGTCGTCACTTGGATCGTCGGCCTCAGTGAAGCCAGAAGCGTGCGGGTGCTCGAGATGAGGTCTCCGCAACGCCTCGTGGTCGACATCCGCTGAGACGTCTGGGGAGGCCCGCGGCCCGCAGGCCCCGGCAACCTCATTTCGCGGCGCCGTCGGACGCCGCGAAGAGACGCCACTCACCGGGGATTCCCTTCAATGCATGAAGTCCGCGGTCGACGAATCCGAGGCCGGAACCGGCAACGAGGTCCTTGACGGTCGTGGAGACGAGAACCTCGTTCGGCTCCGCACGGCCCAGGACGCGGGCTCCGAGATGTACTGCGATTCCCAGGATCTTGTCACCCGCCACCTCGCATTCCCCGGTGTGCAAGCCGGCCCGAATCGAGATCCCCAGGTCAGCGACGGCGTCACGGATCGCACACGCACAGCGGATCCCCCGGGCCGGGCCGTCGAAGGTGGCGAAGAATCCGTCCCCAGCGGTGTCCACTTCCCGACCTCGGAAGATCCTCACGAATTTTCGTGTCTCGTCGTGGTAGCGGTCGAGGACGCCTCGCCAACGGCGATCCCCCATTGCCGCGGCGTGCTCCGTCGAGCCGACGATGTCGGTGAACATCACAGTGGCGAGTACGCGATCGGGCTCCGGTCCGTGGCGCACGCCGGTGAGGAACTCCTCGACCTCATCCAGGATCGCGTCCGAGTCGCCGACCCAGGGGAAGTGGTCGATGCCGGGGAGCTCGACGTACTTCGCCCCCGGAATCTGTCCCGCGATGTAGCGGCCTCCGCCCACTGACACGGCGCGATCACCGACTCGGTGCACTACGAGAGTGGGGATCCGGATCGTGGGCAGCACGCTCCTGACGTCGGTATCCAGCAACATCCTGATCAGGATCCGAGCCGCCCCGGGGCTCACCGCCAGGCGCTCGAACTGCGCCCAGGCTCGAACCTGCCGCTCATCCTGAGCGATGCTCGGGGCGAAAACCTTCGCGGTCATACCCTTGCCCCACTCGCGCTCGATTCTGTCGAGGAACTGGATGGCCTGCTCGTCGCTCATTGCCCATGGGTAGTCGGCATCCCTCGTGCCCCTGGCTATCGTGCCGTACAGCACCAGCGCGGTCGTTCTCTCCGGGTACGTGGCAGCGAACAACGAGCACATCGGACCGCCCTCGGAGATGCCGAAGAGAGCCGCACGCTCCGAGCCGGCGGCGTCCATCACAGCGCGGACGTCGTCCATCCGCTCCTCCAGCGTCGGCAGGCCGGCCACCGGATCGGAGAGGCCCGTCCCCCGCCGGTCCAGGAAGATCAGACGCGAGAACGATGCCACGCGGTGGAGAAAGCCCGCGAAGGAGGGTTCCTCCCAGGCGTGCTCCACGTGGGACACCCAACCGGGCACCAGCACCAGGTCGAGGGAGCCTCCTCCGGTGACCTGGTACGCGATGTTGACGTCTCCGCTCTTGGCGTAGTGCGTCTCAGGCGGCATGAGGATCCTCCCAGCACGGACCGATCGGACGAGGGCCTAGCAATATGGGCAGGCCGGGACAGATCGCGAGAACGGGGCCCGCAATCGCAACGCCCCCCAAGGCTGACAGGGCAGTCATGCGAATCGCTCCGGAGCCAGCGGTCGGTGCTTCGCTTCAGTCAGCCCGACCGCCTGCTTCGCGATGATCCGTCCGGTCACGGGGCCGAGCGTGAGCCCCAGCATCCCGTGACCCGTGGCGATACTGAGTCCGTCGATGCCTGCCAACGGCCCGACGATCGGCAGCCCATCCGCTGACATGGGCCGGAGCCCGCACCATTCGGAGATCGGCTCCGCGTCACCCAGGCGGGGAAAGCATGTGCGTCCGGCTTCAGTGAGCTGCCGGAGCCGAGCACGCCGCAATACGTTGTTCAGCCCGGAAAACTCCATGGTGCCGGCGAAGCGCACGAACCCCTCCATCGGCGTGCAGAACACTGAGGTCTCGTTGAGCACGCACGCAGTCCGCAGTGGCGGTGCTCCGCCGGGGCCTACGGCGACATCTCGGTGATACCCCTTTCCGGGCTGTACGGGGAGCCGAACCCCGAGCCGGCGCGACAACTCGAGACTGAACGGCCCGGTCGCGAGCACAACGTGATCCGCTCCGACGAAGTCGCCCGACTGCGTGCGCACGCCCGCCACACGCCCGCCCTCGGTCGCGACGCTGCCCACGCACGCTCCCTCACGAACCTCGACGCCCCGCTCCTTCGCGCGTGCCATGACTGCGGTCACGAATCGGTAAGGGTCGAGCGTGCGAGCCTCGGGGTAGTGCACGCCCCCGATCACCTCGTTTCCGAACTCAGGTTCCCTCCTCCGCAGCTCGTCGCCATCGACGACCTCGGGGTGGTAGCCGCTCCGCTCGATGATCGACGCCTCATGTCGAGCTCTGGCCATACCCTTCTCGGTCGTGCAGACCTCGAAGTACCCGTCGGCTCGGTATCCGCAGTCGATGTTCTCTTCCTCGATGAGCAGATCGAAGCTCTCGAGGGCATCGATACCGAGTGGCGCCATTATGCGCATGCACTCCTCGACGTGCGCGTCGGTACAGTGGCGCGCGAACGTGACAAACCAGCGCCACAAGTCGGGGTCCCAACGAGGGGGCACGTAGAGCGGGCTCTTCGGGTCGAGCATCTGCGAGATGGCCTGCTTGATCCGTCCCGGTCTGTTCAGGGGAGGATGGCCCGCTGATACGGTGCCCGCACTGCCGCGGGAAGCTCCGGCGGCAATCTCGTCACGCTCGAGAAGCACCACGTCGAGGCCCTCCCGCGCGAGTGCATAGGCGCAACTCACACCGATTACGCCTCCGCCCACCACGACGACGCGAGCCGCGCTCACCCCGCCGTGGGATCCAGCAGCACCTTGATCGAAAGCGTGCGCCTCCGGTTTGCAGCGGTCGATAGGGCGTCGCGGTACTGCTCGAGCGGGTACACGTGGGTCACCATCGGTTCCACCGGTGCCCCTGTCTCGAGCAGCATGTCGTGTGTGATCTGGAAGGTGTGTACGCGCTCACCGCGCCAGTCCTCGATGCCGTAACCGACGTACCCCTTCACGTCGAGCTCTCGCGCCCAGACAAAGGTGAGATCCAGCTTGGAGATCTCCGCGGCACAGCCCAGCATCACGATCCGGCCGCGGGGGGACGCGTAGCGCAGACACTGCTTGACAGTGTGTCTACTGCCGACGCAGTCGAAGATGAGCGGGAAACCGCCGCCGGCGTACACTTCGTCGCCTATGATCGGCATGTAGGCGTTGGCACCAGTGTTCACGAGGGCTTGGCGCGCTTCGTCACCCGGGGAAACTACCGTGCTCGCGCCAAGGCCGCGGGCGATCTCGGCTTCGTGCTCGCGTTTGATCTGCGCGACCAGCTCGCCCTCGTACCCGGCCGTACGCAGGGCCCAGATCGTGCCGAGTGCGATCGGGCCGCTCCCGATCACCAGCACGGGACCGTCCCCGAACGGCCGCGAGCCGAGCACCGCGTGCATGCCCACCGCGAGCGGTTCGATCAGCGCCGCGGTACGGTCCGTCATGCCGTCGTCTACCACGAACAGTTGGCTCTCGTGGGCGATCATGCGCTCCGCCCAACCGCCCGGCAACGACGCATGGTATCCGATCGTGGCACCACGCTTGAGCGCGGCACCGTCAACCGTCAACGCACCTTCTTCTCCGCTGCGCTCGCACGTGCAGTGAAGCCCTGCCGAGCAGGAGCGGCACCGAGCGTCGCCCCCGAAGCCGCGCATCGTGCACGAGATCATCGGGTCGACCGCAACGCGCTGGCCCGGCTCGACAGAACGCACCGCTGGCCCGACCTCGAGGACCCGAGCCAGGATCTCGTGCCCGAGCACGGCGGGGAACGATGCGAAGGGCTCCATGGCGGGGCTCGCCTTGAACGTCAGCGTGCCGATGTCGGTACCGCAGATTCCAGCCTTCAGGATCTCGAGCTGCACCCAGTCCTCCGCAGGCAAGGGCGGCTCGGACACGGCGCCGAAACGGACGCCGCTAAGGGCGCCGAACACGGCGGACTCCGTGAGTCCACCTAGCCCCTTCCCGATCAGGAAGCTCGGGACCGTGACGTTGAACGAGATGGCACGCATCTGCTATTCCGACGCTCTCCGGTGTCCCCGTTCGTCGATCTCGAGGACATCACGCGCCTTGTCGACGTCCTCGGCCCGAACCCACAGGCGCGCCGGACGAGCGCTGGTCATGAAGGCACCTGCCCCACCGGCATCGTCGGTCTGGAGGCGAAACGGGATTCCGGCGTCCTCCAGGAAGCCCGCGGCAAACTCGGCCTCATGGCGGTAGAGGTATTCCCCGATAGGCACATCGCGGTGGATCGGATAGAACGCCAACTAGACCTCCCTCTCGGCTATGCATCCGGTGGCAGCAACGTGTCTGAACATGGTCGGCACGATATCATCTGCCTATGCGTGCGCTCCCGCTCCTATCGGTCCTCGGTCTCTTCGCCATGTTATCCCTGGTGGCGGCACAAGGTCCCCAATGGACATCGGCAGGCGCGCCAGACAGGGGATCTCCGTCCGAGTGGAACCTCGTGGCAGCCGACTCCGTGGTCGCGGACTGGGTCGACTCCGGCCGGATCCCGGGAGCCGTGCTGCTCGTGGCGCAAAACGGCGCGGTCGTTCTCGAGCGGGCGTACGGGTGGAGCCAACTCTACGACTACGGAACCGGACAGTACGGAGCGTGGACGGGCGACGGCACGAAGGCACTCGAGATCCAGCGCCGGGCGGACCCGGTTCGCATGACGCCATCGACCCTCTTTGACCTGGCCTCGGTCACCAAGGTCATGGCGACCACGCTGGCCGTCATGCTCATGGTGGACGGTGGCGACATGGACGTCGATGCACCTCTGTCCCGCTACCTCCCGGACTTCCGCGGGGGCGGGAAGGAGAACGTCACGCTTCGGCACCTGCTCACGCACCGCGCCGGGCTCTACCAGTGGTTGCCCACCTACTATCACACGAGCACCCGCGACGAGGCATCCGAGTACATCCGGGCACGACCCTTGGCGTGGGAAGTGGGAGAGGGGCGCCACTACTCCGACCTCGGTTTCATGTTGCTCGGGCTTGCCGTGGAACGGGTGGCTGGCACGTCCCTCGACGCCTTCCTACGCGAGCGAATATACGAACCGCTCGGACTGGACCGGACGGGGTTTCGCCCGCTGGACAGTGCCGGGCGCGACGGCGCCGGCTCACGCTTCGCCTCCACGTCACACGGGAACCCCTACGAGCACCGAATGGTGCACGACTCCACGTTCGGATATCGCATCGCGGGCGACGCCGATGCTTGGGACGGTTGGAGGCGGTATACGCTCAACGGAGAGGTCAACGACGCAAACGCGTTTTACGCTTTCGGAGGGACCGCGGGGCATGCAGGGCTCTTCTCGACGGCGAGCGAGCTGAGAGTGCTCCTGCAACTGCTGATCAACCGAGGCGAATACGGTGGCCGACGATACCTGAGCCCCCAAGTCGTCGACACATTCCTCACATCGACCGGTCAAGGACAGGCGCTCGGCTGGCAGCTCCGGGCCTACGTGGGGCCGTCGAGCTTCAGCCACACAGGCTTCACCGGCACGCTGGTGCTGGCTGTGCCTGAGCACGACCTCGCGCTTGTGCTCCTGACGAACCGGCAGAACCGCGGGGTCGACGAGGATGGTCTCTATCCCGATGTGGACCCGCTACAGCGAGCCGTGGTTTCCGCGGTGATGCGTGGTTTCCGCGGTGATGCGTGGTTTCCGCGGTGATGGAGGGAGTGCAGAACGCCCCATGAGGAGCCACCCATGAAGACCGCGATCATCGCCGGATGCCGCACCCCCTTCGCCCGCTCGGGCAGCGTTTTCGCCGACCTCACCGCCATCGAGCTCGGCAAGGTCACGGTGCGAGACGTGCTCGGCCGCAGCGGGTTGAGAGGCGAGCGCGTCGACCAACTCGTTTACGGCACAGTCGTGCACGACACGCAGGCGCCGAACATCGCGCGCGAAGTCGGCCTCGCCGTCCTCCCCAAGACCGTGCCCGCTGTGACGGTCTCCCGGGCCTGCTCCTCTGCAAACCAAGCGATCACTGATGCGACTCAACTGATCGAAGTCGGTCAGGCCGAGGTGGTCGTCGCCGGCGGGGCGGAGTCGCTGTCGCACATCCCGATCACGGTGAGTGACAAGCTCTCGAAGGCGCTCGTCGTCGCTGCCAAGGGGAAGACGCTCGGGCAGCGCCTTTCTCCGTTCTCGTCCGTGCGACCCAAGGACCTCATCCCGGTGACGCCTGCGATCGCGGAGCCGACCACGGGCGAAACGATGGGAGAGTCCGCCGAACGCATGGCGAAAGAGAACGGGATCTCACGGGAGGACCAGGACGCATGGGCACTGCGCTCACATGAGCTAGCCGCCGCCGGGACACAGGACGGACGGCTCAAGGCCGAGATCACGCCGGTGTATGTGCCACCCGAGTACGAGAAGGTCATCGACCGGGACAATGGGGTCCGCACCGACTCTTCGCTCCAGAAGCTCGCCAAGCTTCGACCCGCTTTCGACCGGAGGTACGGCTCCGTGACCGCGGGCAATTCGTCACCGCTCACCGACGGGGCATCGGCGGTGGTACTGATGAACGCGGAGCTCGCAACAGCCGAGGGCATCGAACCGATGGGGTACGTGCGCAGTTGGGCGTGGACAGCCTTGGATCCCGCGGGCCAGCTACTGCAAGGACCCGCATACGCGGCCCCGCTCGCGCTCGACCGCGCGGGCCTCACCATGAAAGACATCGGCCTCATGGAGATGCACGAGGCGTTCGCCGCCCAGGTGCTGTCCAACCTTCAGGCTCTCTCCTCGAAGCAGTTCGCTCAGGACGAGCTCGGCCGAAGCGACGCCGTGGGGCACCCGGACGTCGACGTGATCAACGTGATGGGAGGCTCGCTAGCGATCGGGCACCCCTTCGGGGCGACCGGAGGCCGACTCACCGTGACGATCCTGAACGAAATGGCACGGCGCGACGTTGAGTTCGGGCTGATCACCGTGTGCGCAGCCGGGGGCATGGGCTTCGCAATGGTCGTGGAGCGGCGGTAGTCTCGGCGCGCCCTACCTCTCCGCTTCGAGTTCTCGATCCAACTGCTCGCGAACCTCGCGGCGCCTCTGTCCCTCCCGGTACCGCCGGCCGTCCTCGGGATCCGAGGTGTCGAGCGGTGGCACGCGACATGGACGGTGGTCGTCGTCGATCGCCACGAAGGTGAGCAGGCAGCTAGTCGTATGCCGCTTCACGCGGGAGAGAAGGTTCTCGGCTTCGACTCGAACACCAATCTCCATCGAAGTGCGTCCGACGAAGTTCACCTGCGCCGTGCACGTTACCAGTTCGCCGGCGTGGATCGGCTCCTTGAAGTCGACACGGTCGATCGAGACGGTGACGGAGGGTTGCCCAGAATGACGCATCGCGGCGACAGCGGCGGCGCGGTCGACCATGGAGAGAACCACGCCACCGAAGACGTGTCCCAGATTGTTCACCTGGTGGGGCATCATCAGCTCGGAGACGACCGAAACCGAGTCGGCGGGCGTTCGGGGGGTCAGCTCGGGGTCGTTCATGGCCGTTGGTCGCTCGTTGGACTCCACATGCGGTATACGGTTGCTTCCGCCGGCCTCTTCCGCCAGACTCGGCGCCGAGTACGTGGAGCGCCTCACGACCTCCTTTGACGGACACATCTTGGACGACACCACCGGCTCCGACAGCTACCGGCAGGCTCAGCGCCTCGGGCTGATCGGCGGTGGTCTGGTATTCCTCATCCTCTTGTTGCTGCCCGCGCCCGCCTCGCTGAGCGTGGAAGGCTGGCGCACCGCGGCGGTCGCGATCCTGATGGCGATCTGGTGGATGACCGAGGCTATTCCGATTCCGGCCACCGCGATCTTGCCACTCGCGCTCTTCCCGATACTCGGAGTTCTCGACGCGTCGAACGCGAGCACCCCCTACGCGAACGAGCTCATCTTCCTGTTCATGGGCGGCTTCTTCCTCGCGGTCACCATGGAGAAGTGGGGGCTCCACAAGCGCATCGCGCTCCGAATCATGGCGTTCGTGGGGACCAGCCCGAACCGCCTGGTGCTCGGCTTCATGCTCGCGACCGCGTTTCTCTCCATGTGGATCAGCAATACCGCCACGACCGCGATGATGCTACCCATAGCGCTCGCGGTCGGTGAAATGTTCCGGCCACAAGACCAGGAGGGCCCCTACCAGTTCGGAATCGCGCTCATGCTGGGAGTCGCGTACGCCGCATCGATCGGCGGCGTCTCGACGCTCATCGGCACACCGCCGAACGCGGTGCTCGCGGGAGCGGCGAACGAGATCCTCGGCATAGAAATCGGCTTCGTCGAGTGGATGGGGGTCGGGCTCCCTTTGACCGCGGTGATGCTCCCGCTGACCTGGATCTTGCTCACTCGCTTCCTGTATCCGCCGGGTGAGCTTTCGGGCGACGCGGCGGCGATCATCGATAACGAACGCAAGGGACTCGGCTCGATGAGCCGCGGCGAGAAGATGACCGGGGTCGTCTTTGTTCTGACTGCCCTCGCCTGGGTCATGCGCTCCGAAAAGACGATCGGCGGTGTGACGATCCCAGGGCTCCAGACGATCTCGCCGAACATCCGCGACTCGACGATCGCCATGACCGCCGCCGCGGTGCTCTTCTTACTCCCCGTGAACTGGCGGAAGGGCGAGTTCACGCTGGACTGGCGTACCGCCCAACGCATCCCCTGGGGTGTGCTGGTGCTGTTCGGTGGCGGACTCTCCTTGGCACGCGCGATGGATCAGTCGGGCCTCGCGGCCTGGATCGGTGGTGTCGTCGGATCGCTGGACACGGTACCTACAGTCGTGATCATCGCGGTCGTTGCGACGCTGGTCGTCTTCCTCACGGAAGTCACGTCGAACACGGCGACCGTGACTATGGCGATGCCGATCATGGCCGGTGCCGCGATGGGACTGGGAATGGAGCCTCTTCTCGTCATGACGACCGCCGCGCTCGCCGCGTCGATGGCATTCATGCTACCAGTCGCGACTCCCCCGAACGCGATCGTCTTCGCGTCAGGCTACATCACGATTCCGCAGATGAGCCGCGCCGGCATAGTGCTCAACATCTTGGCGATCGTGCTCATCACGACGCTCGCCACACTGCTGATCCCGATCATGCTGATCGGGTAGCAGCGCATGACGGCTGTGGGGCCACGAGGGCCGACTCGGCTTCAGACGATACAAGAGGGGGTGGCGATATGAGCAAGGGCCCGACATTCGCCGCCATTGTGCTCGCGGCGGCCATCGGATTCGCGCCGGGGCTGGGCGCCCAGGACGGCGAGGCGGCAGTAGAGGAGGCGATCATGCGGCTGTTCGCGGGCATGCACACCGCGAACCCCGAGATGGTGCGCGCGGTCTTCGCCCCGGACGCGCGCTTCGCGGTGATCTCGACCGGGAACGGACCGGCTGCCATCGCTTCCCAATCCGTCGACGGCTGGATCGAGGCGATCGGCGACTCGGAGGGCCGCTGGGACGAGCAGGTGTACGACGTCGACATCGATGTGGACGGCGACATGGCTTCCGCATGGGTGCCCTACACCTTCTACCTGGACGGCGTCGTTCGGCACTGTGGCATCAACTCCATCGAGCTGCTCCGCGACGCCGACGGCTGGAAGGTCACGCAACTCTCCGACACTCGCCGGACTGAGAACTGTCCGGACCCGCACGGCTGGCGGTAGTAGAGCCAGGCGCTCGCGACGCGGAGACGAGCATGCTGACGGCCAGGCGCTCCCTGTGCGGAGCCCAGCATTCTGTATACGTATGAATATGTCACGATCGTACGTATGGTGGGCGCAGCGTCCCGAGGGGGCTGCGTCCGTGATTTATGGTAGGCGTTGGTGCATGGCTCCCGCTTGTAGCTTCAAAGTGACGTGACGCCCTCGCCCCCGGAGCCGCCAACGATGAAGTATCCGAAGCGAAGCCAGTACAAGCATGCGAAGTCTCAGTATCGCGTCCGGAATTGGCCCGAGTACGAGGATGGCCTGCGGAAGCGTGGCGACCTCACGGTCTGGCTTTCGGATGAAGCGCTCGAGGCCTGGCGCGAGACACCCAGCGGCAAAACCAGGCGGCCAGCGTACCTATGCGGACATCGCGATCGAGGCCGCGTTGACGATCCGCATGGTTTTCCATCTTCCGCTTCGCCAGACCGAGGGCTTCCTACGTTGTCTGGCAGAGATGCTCGAGGTCGATCTCCCAGTCCCCGATCACACCACGCTGTCTCGGCGTTTGAAGAGGCTCACGGCTTTGGTGCATGGCTCCGAACTGTAGGCAGATCCCCCGTCCCCCGAGCCGGGATCACGCCACTCGGTAGCTGTCCGGCATCCCGAGGTGGGTCATCGCGTTGTTCAGCGCGGACTACAGCATCCGCCATCAGCTGATCGGCACGACCGCGTTCTGGCTGGCCGCGAAATACGGCGAGCCCGAGATTGTCCGCACGCTCGCCCGACAGGGAGCCGATCCGCTGGTGGTATCGCAAAACGGCACGTCGACGCTCCAGGCGGCGATGGGCATGCCGGGCTCGTCCCTGGAGGGCCGACGCGACCGCATCGGGAATTCGCCTCCGGATGCGGCCGACGAGGAGCGCGTGACGCTCAAGCTGGCGCGCATCATCCTCGACCTCGGCGTTGACGTCAACGCGGCCGACCGGAGGGGCAACACCGCGCTCCACGACGCGGTGCGCAAGAACTTCCCTTCGGTGGTGGCGTTCCTGGCCGCGCGCGGCGCCGATATCAACGCGGAGAACCAACGCGGCCAGACGCCCTTGGTGTTGGCCGAGACTCCTCAGACGATCCAAGGCACGAACGGGCTCAGGGGCACCCGCCCCGAGATCGCTACGGTCCTGCGTCGACTCGGCGCGAGCGACTAGGATAGGGCTAAGGACTAGGGCGCCGGCTGTAGCGCGCGACTTGGCGGTCCGAGGACACCAATATGGTTTGCTCCGCTTGAGCGTAAGCCCCCTGCCTTTACGTTGCGCCCCCCATCGAAGACAACCAGGCTGCCGAATAGCGGAATTCCCTCCCGCCCTGGAGGACCCATGGCCATCTTTCGCCTTACAGCTCTTCTCGCTGTCCTCGCCACCGTCCCATCCGTCGGTGCCCAGGTGCCGATGACCGAGCCGCTGCATCCGCTGGACCACCTGACTCCGGCCGAGCACTGGACCGCCTACGAGATCCTCGCGGCGTCGCCGCGCACGGATTCCACGATGGTGATCGCTTACGTGGGGCTGCACGAGCCGCCCAAGTCGGAGGTGCTGAGCTGGCGGCCGGGACAGTCCTTCAGACGGGAAGCCTCGGTACACCTGATCCAGAGCGGCGCGGGCTACGACGCCGTGCTCGATCTACAGGCGCGCCGCATCCTGGACTGGAGTGATGCGCCCGGTCAGAACTACATGTGGCACTCCGGTGATGATGACGCGGTCGCCGAGCTCATGCTCGGTCACCCTGACGTGCGAGCAGCGCTTCAGCGTCGCGGCGTGACCGACTTCCGGCACATCGAGTGCTGGGGAGCCAATGAGGGGTACTTCGATCTTCCCGAGGAGCGCGGGAACCGCGTGGTTCGCGCGCAGTGTTCGGAAGGTCGGGGTCGCTTCAGTTCGGGCGGCTCCACGTTTGAGGGCCTGGTCGGTGTCGTCGACCTCACGAACAAGAGGGTCCTCCGCGTGATCGACGGGGATGCGATCCCGCTCGCCCGGGACGCTGGCGAGTACGGGCAAGACGTGATCGGACCCGTCCGCGACATTGGGCCGCCCATCGAGGTCGTGCAGCCCGGGGGCCCGTCCTTCAAGCTGCACGGTCAGTCGGTTAGCTGGCAGAACTGGCGCTTCCACTTCAGGATCGATCCGCGGCGCGGCCTCATCCCGTCGCTCGTGCGCTGGGTCGAAGACGGCACCGAGCGCATGGTGCTTTACCAGGCGTCGATCTCCGAGCTCTTCGTCCCCTACTCGAGTCCCCAGGAGCGCTGGAACTACCAGGCCTACTTCGATCTCGGGAGCTACGCGAACGTCTTCGGCGGAGTGGCGAGCACGCTCGAGCCGGGTGGGGACTGCCCGGACTACGCCACCTACTTCGATGCGGTTGTGAGCTCGGAATCCGGGCAACCGATCCAACGTGCGCGGGCCGCTTGCCTCTTCGAACGCGTGACTGGTGATCCGGCTTGGCGCCACTCCCGTGAAGAGAACAGGGTAGTCGATTCGCGTCCCCGTCGAGATCTGGTCCTGCGCATGTTCATGACGGCGGGCAACTACGACTACCTCTTCGACTACGTCTTCATGCAGGACGGGACGCTGCAGATTCGCGTCGGTGCTACGGGCATGGATCAGACGCGTGCAGTGCGCGCGGCTGACGCGACGGAAGCGCGCGCCAACGCGGAGCGGACGGGCGCTCCCCGCGAAGATCTGCACGGTCGCTTCATCGCGCCGAATCTGGTGGGCGTCAACCACAGCCACTTCTTCTCCTTCCGCCTCGACCTCGACGTCGACGGCCAGAGCAATGCGCTGGCGGTCGATCGGCTAGTCACGGAGCGCATGCCCCACGGCAGCCCGCGAACGAGCTTGTGGAACTACGAGACCGAGATCGCGCCCACCGAGGCCAAAGCGAAGCGAAGGAGCACGATCGACGAGCCCGAGGTGTGGCGGATCGTGAATCTCGATCAGCCCGGCCCATACGGTGACCCGGTAGGGTACGAGATTACAGGGGGCCACCAGGCCGTGACGTTGCTTTCGGAAGACGACTTCATTCGGCGACGGGCCGGGTTCACCGAGCACACCCTTTGGGTTACTCCGTTTGAGCCCGACGAGCTTTTCGCGGCCGGAGACTATCCGACGGCACACACACCCGGCCAAGGCCTACCATCGTGGACGAAGCAGGATCGGCCGATCGTGAACACGGATCTCGTCGCATGGTACACCGTTGGCTTCCACCACATCCCCAGGCCGGAGGACTGGCCGATCATGCCCGTCGTCTGGCACACTTTCGAACTGAAGCCCGTCGGGTTCTTCGAGAGGAACCCGGCGCTCGATCTCCCGAAGGGACGGTGACGGAGCTATGGTGACCAACTGCCGGTCCGTCGCCGGACCGCCGCCAGCCGTTGCGTGGGTGGTGGGACTGTGCCTCATGCTCGGACCTTCCCCGGCCGAGTCGCAGACAGCGCCCGCTCGGTCGACTGAGTGGGGTCGGGCGGCAGCCGCCGAATACTTGGACGGACGACAGGCCTGGTGGATGAGTTGGCCGCGCGCGGCGCGCGACCACGGTACGTCCTGCGTCTCGTGTCATACGACGCTCCCCTACGCGCTGGCTCGCCCCGCGCTGCGCAAAGCGTTGGGGGAGACCGCTCCGACTATTCCCGAGGCCCACCTTCTGGAGGGCGTCAGGAAGCGGGTGGCGTTGTGGAACGAAGTAGAAGCGTTCTACCCGGATCAGACAGCGGGCCTTCCCAAGACCAGTGAGTCGAGAGGGACCGAAGCCATCCTGAACGCGATCATTCTGGCCAGCCATGACGCGTACGACGGACACCTGAGCAACGACACACGACAGGCGTTCGAGAATCTTTGGAAGCTTCAGTTCACTCGAGGAGAGGGGGCCGGGGCCTGGGCTTGGCTGTACTTCAATCTAGCTCCCTGGGAATCGGACGGAGCGGCCTACTACGGAGCCGCGCTCGCAGCCGTCGCGGTCGGAGTCGCACCGGACAACTACGCGACCTCGACCGAAATCCAGGAGCGATTGGCGTTGCTCGTGGCGTATCTCCGGCAGGATGCCGAAAGCCGCCCACCGTTTGATCGAGTCATGCTCTTGTGGGCTTCGACCGAACTCTCGGGGCTACTCACCTCAGATGAACAGCAGTCCATCATCCGTGACGTCATGAGCCTGCAGACGAGCGACGGGGGCTGGAGCCTCACTTCCCTCGGGCAGTGGGGAGGGCGGGATGGCTTCTCGGCCGATCCCGGGAGCGATGGATATGCGACTGGCCTCATCGCCTTCGTCCTCCAACAGGCGGGCGTGTCGCCCGCTCAGGAAGACATGAGCGCGGCCCTCGCCTGGTTGGTCCAACACCAGGACCCGATCAGCGGCCGGTGGCCCGCTTCCTCCCTCAACAAAGAGAGAGATCCGGAATCTGACGGGGGGCGCTTCATGGCCGACGCGGCCACGGGGTTCGCTGTTCTGGCGCTGACGCAGGCGGATCGGTCCAACGAGTGACCCCACGGCGGAGCCTATCCCTCCGCGGACCCGGCGCTCCGCGCCAGCCACCAGGTGTCGACCACGAACGAGTAGAGGAGGAGGAGCAGCGCCGAGGCCGCGAGCGCCGTGGCCGGCACCGGCCGGGTCACCGGGGCCAGGCAGATCACCAGCACGATCCCCTGGACTGCGCAAACCACCTTCCCCCGCCGGCTGGGCGGCAGCGCCCCACGGAGTGGCGGCCACAGCAGCCCCCCGAGCACGAAAAAGTACCGCAGCCCACCGACGAGCAGGACCCAGGATCCCACCGTCCCGCTCCGCCAGAGCAACACGGACAGCGCCAGGAGCAGAAATGCGTCCAGCTCCATGTCGAAGCGGGCCCCGAACGCGCTCTCCGTGCCGGTTCGCCGCGCGAGGGGTCCGTCGAGCGCGTCCAGCACCAGTGCGATAGTGGACAGCCCCACGATCCACCAGTAGCCCTCTCCCGTGAACACGCCTGGCGAGAGAGCCAGCGCCACAACAGGCAGCACGAGCGTGGCGCGGGCCAGCGTCAACCGGTTGCCGGGCCCGAGGCCGGGGCCGGGGTGGGAGGGTGGCAGCTTCGCGAGCAGTAGGGCGCCCAGCGCGGCGTACGGTGCGACGGCCAGAAGCACGTGGCTGGTCGGAAGGTCGAGCATCCGGCAAGTTGCGAGGGATACGGCCAGGAGGGGTAGCAGCCCCAACGCCACATCGCCCAACGGCGACGAGGGTCTCTCCCTGGAAGCGGGAGGTGGACGTGTCCGAGTGGTCCGACTCATGGGACCGACATTAACTAAATTGGCTATCTGGGGAGGAACCAGAACGCTCGTGCCGAGAACCGCTCGCCAGTTCTGGATCCGCACTCCGGGCCACGGAGAGATCGTCACGTCGCCGCTCGGGCCCCGGGAGCCGGACCAGGTGCTCGTGCGCGCCCTCTACTCCGGCATCAGCCGAGGCACGGAAGCGCTGGTCTTTCGGGGCGAGGTGCCGCCGTCCCAGCACCAGGTGATGCGAGCGCCGTTCCAGGAGGGCGACTTCCCCGGACCCGTAAAATACGGGTACAGCAGCGTGGGCGAGGTACTGGAGGCGCCGGACCAGCCCGAGCCCTCGCTCGTCGGGCGGCACGTCTTCTGCCTCCACCCCCACCAGGACCTCTACCTGGTGCCGGCCCGGGCCGTGCGCGTCCTGCCCGACGGCCTGCCCCCCGAGCGCGCCGTGCTCGGCGCGAACATGGAAACCGCCCTCAACGCGGTGTGGGACGCGCGACCGTCGGCTGGCGACCGGATCGTCGTGATCGGCGGCGGGGTCGTGGGGCTCCTCGTCGCGTGGCTGTGCCGGCAGATACCCGCGACTCACGTGAGCCTGGTGGATATCGACCCGTCTCGAGAGGGCGTGGCCCGGGGTCTGGGGCTGGAATTCGCCGATGTCGCCCCGGCCGGAGTGGACGCCGATTTCGTCTTCCACGCGAGCGGAAGCCCGCAGGGGCTCGCAACCGCCCTGTCGGCGGCGGGCGTCGAGGCCATGGTGGTCGAGCTGAGCTGGTACGGCACCCGGTCCGTTCCGCTCCCCCTGGGAGAGGCTTTCCACTCCCGCCGGCTCACCCTCCGGAGCAGCCAGGTGGGCCGCATCCCCGCGGACCGGGCTCCGCGCTGGGACCACTCCCGCCGGCTCGGCGTCGCGCTCGACCTGCTCGGCGACGAGCGGCTCGACCTCCTCATCTCGGGAGAGAGCGATTTCGAGACGCTCCCGGAGGTGATGGGCCGCCTCGCCGCGGACGGGCAGGGGGCCCTGTGTCACCGCATCCGCTACCCCCGACCCTGACTACGGCCTTGGAGCCGCTTGGAGACAGCACTATCTACAGCCTGAACGTTCGCGATCACTTCATGATCGCCCACAGCTTCCAGGGCGAGGTATTCGGGCCGGCCCAGCGGCTCCACGGAGCCACCTACGTGGTCGACGCCACCTTCCGGCGCGAGGAGCTCGACGCCGACGGCCTGGTCGTCGACATCGGGCTCGCCACCACGACCCTGAAGGCGGTCCTCGGGGAGCTCGACTTCCGGAACCTGGACGAAGAGGCCGCATTCACGGGGCAGAACACGACGACCGAGTTCCTGGCGCGCACCATCTTCGACCGGCTCGTGGTAGCGATCCGGGGCGGCCGCCTCGGGGATGGAGCGCGGGGCCTCCAGCGACTGACCGTGACGCTTCACGAGTCGCACGTGGCCTGGGCGTCCTTCGAAGGGTCGGTTTGACCCCGCGGGAGCTCCATCTGATCGCGCCGGGGCCGCTGGACCAGCGGACCGGCGGCTACCTCTACGACGCGCGCATCGTCGAGGGCCTGATTGCGCTGGGCTGGAGGGTGATCGCGCACGCCCTCGAGGGCAGATTTCCCGAAGGCGACGCGGTCGCGGAGGCCAGCCTCGCCCGCACGCTCGAGGGGATCCCCCAAGGCGCCAGGGTGGTCCTGGACGGTCTCGCCATGAGCCCACTTCCCGAGCCTCTCCGGGCGCACCGAGACCGCCTGCGGCTGACCGCCCTCATTCACCTTCCCCTTGCCGACGAGACGGGGTTGGAGGAGGCCGAGCGCGCGCGCCTCGCCCGCTTGGAGCGCGAGTCTCTGGCGCAGTGCGCCGGGGCCGTCGTGACGAGCGCCTTCACCGCGCGACGGCTCGGGGCGTACGGCGTCACGGCTTCCCGCGTCCGCGTCGTACTGCCCGGGACGGACCCGGCTCCGGCTGCCGTGGGCCCGGGGCCCGGCGAGCCTCCCCGCCTGCTGTGCGTGGGCTCGGTGAGCCCCGGAAAGGGGCAGGACGTGCTGGTTCGCGCGCTCGCCCGCATCCGCGCCCTCCCCTGGAGCTGTCTGTGCGCGGGGAGCCTGACGAACACGCCCGAATTCGCCGACTCGGTGATGGAGCTGGCGCGAACGCTGGGTGTGGAGGACCGGATCGACTTCCTCGGCGAGCTCGGCTCCCCAGAGCTCGACACGCACTATCACTCCGCTTCGCTCTTTGTGCTTGCCACCCACTTCGAGAGCTACGGCATGGCGCTGGCCGAGGCCCTCGCCCGCGGGCTCCCGGTCTTGAGCACACGCGGAGGAGCGGTTCCGGACACCGTGCCAAGCGAGGCCGGCGTGCTCGTGCCCCCCGGGGACGAGCGGGCCCTGGCGGCCGCGCTGCAAGAGTTGCTTTCGGGTCCGGAGGGGGCCGCACGGCGGGCCGGGCTCGCGGAGGGATCGCTCCGCCACGGCCGCTCCCTCCCCACCTGGGGCGACGCGGCACTGGCCTTCGAGCGCGCCGTTCGGGAGCTCTCTCCGGGTGGGTGAGGCCACCCTCGACTGGCTGGCCCTGCGCGAGCCGGTGGATCACCGCTCCCGCGCCGCCGATCTCGTGACCTCCCTCGCCGAGTGGTTTGGGTCCCGTCCGAGCCAGCGTGTGCTCGATCTGGGCAGCGGCACCGCGTCCAACCTCCGCTACCTCGCGCCCCGGCTTCCGGGTGAGCAGGAGTGGACTTTGGTGGACAGGGACGCCGCTGCGCTGGACGGGGCGACCGGCGCGGCCGTCGCCGTCCCCGGGGTGGCTCGGGTGGAGCGCGTCCTCGGCGAGCTGGACCGAGAAGGCTTGGAGCTCGTCGCCAGGGCCGACCTCGTGACGGCATCCGCGTTGCTGGACCTGGTGACCCACGAGTGGCTGGAGCGGCTCGCCGCGACGTGCCGGGCGGCTGGGAACGCAGCGCTGCTTACACTCACATGGGACGGCACGATGACCTGGGGTGGTGACCCCGACCCCGACGACGCTCTCGTCGCCGACGCGATGCGGAGCCATCAGCTCCGAGACAAAGGGATGGGGCCGGCGCTCGGACCGGCGGCCGGGCCGGCGGCGGAGCTCGCGTTTCGCTCGGCCGGATACGACACTCGGCTCCGCCCGAGCCCCTGGCACCTGGGCCCCGCCGACGCTTCGCTGGCGCGCGCGCTGATCGACGGGTGGGTGGCCGCCGCGGCCGAGCAGCGCCCTGCGGACGCGCCGCTTATCCGGGATTGGGCCGCGCGCCGCCGCGCCACAGCCGCCCAGCGGTTCCGCCTCGAGGTAGGACACGTTGACCTGTTGGCTCTCCCCCCGAGGCCAGACGCTCCGTGATCCCCGGTCTCGTCCGCACGGGGGTGAGCCTCGCCCTTCTGGCCCTGCTGGCCTGGTGGCTGGACGCAGGAGCGCTCCTCGACCGCCTCGCCGGGTTCGATCCGCGCTGGGCGCTCGTGGCTGTCGCGATCTCCTTGCCGCAGATCGTGCTCCTCGCCTTCCGGTGGCGATTCACGGCGCGCCGGCTCGGGCTGGACCTTCCCTTCGGCGCCGCGTTGCGGGAGTACTACCTCGCGACCTTCCTCAATCAGGTTCTTCCCGGCGGCGTCATGGGGGATGTCTCGCGCGCGTGGCGCCACGGACGCTCGGGACCGGAGCGCCGCATCGGGCCCGCAGCCCTGGCCGTGATCCTGGAGCGCACTTCGGGGCAGGTGGTGATGGGCGGGATCGCCGCGCTCTCCCTGGCGAGCCTGCCGTTTGCGTTCAGCGCGGTGCCCCTGACACTGACGCTCGCCGTCTGCGGAGTAGGCTTCGCCGCGCTGGCGGCTTTTCTCGCCCTCCGCCGGCGACCACGCGCCGGTCCCCTGGCCACCCTCGGGCGCGACGTCCACATCGCGCTTCTCGCGCGCGATGCCCTACCCGCGCAGCTCCTCAGCTCCACCCTGATCGTGGGCACCTTTCTCGCGACCTACGTCGTGGCCGCACGCGCGGTGGGGGTGAGCACCCCGCTGTGGACGCTCCTGCCCCTGGTCGCTCCCGTGTTGCTCAGCATGCTGATCCCTGTGACGGTCGCGGGGTGGGGGGTGCGCGAGGCCACCGCCGCGGCCCTCTGGGGTGCTGTGGGGCTCACGCCGGTGGACGGCGTGGCGATCTCGGCCGCGTACGGGATCCTGGTGCTGCTCTCGAGCCTTCCGGGAGCGCTCGTCCTGCTTAGCTCAGGTCGAGATCGAAGAGGAGGTCGTCTCCCAGGGGTACGTGACGGCACCGAGGCCGCACCGCCTGGTCCAGGGTCTCAATCGGCGGTAGGGTGATCCCCGGACGGCCCGAGCCGATCAAGATAGGCGCGACGGTCACGTGGAGTCGGTCGAGGAGCCCGGCCTCGAGGAACCTCGACACGGTGACCCCTCCTCCCTCCACCAGCACCCGCCGAAGCCCTCGGGCACGGAGCGCTTCCAGCACGGCCCCCGGCTCGAAGCCCCCCCTGTCGAAGCCCATGGGGCCGGAGGCGGGAAGGGTGAGGACTTCCGGGGATCGGGGACCATCCCCCGGCGGCACCTCGCCCGCTGTGGACGCACCAACCCCCGGCGTGCGGGCGGCGCTCGTAGGAGCCGTGGCGCGCCGCACCACGAGCGTCCGGGCCGCCCGGTCCGAAAAGACCCGGCAGTCCTGTGCGAGGCGACCGTCCGGATCGAGTATCACCCGGGCCGGATTCTCGCCCTCCACCTCCCGCACCGTGAGCTGCGGATCATCCTGCGCCACGGTTTCGGCCCCCAGAATCACGGCGTCGACCAGAGCACGAAGTCGGTGGAGGCGGCGGATGTCCTCCGGACCGGTGATGTAGTGGGACCTCCCGCTCACCGTCGCGATGCGGCCGTCGAGGCTCTGGCCGAGCTGCCCGATGACGAGGTCGGGCCCGCGGGTGAGCGGCAGATAGAGGTCGAGCAGATCTCGAGCAGCCGGCGTGGGTGGGACCGACGCCTCCCAGCCTCCGGAGTCGCCCAGCTCCAGCCAGAGCCCCGGGCGCGTGGGATGGGCCACGCGACGAGGCCCGGGATCGAGGACCGCGCGCGGAACGGCGGCGCGCACCAGCGCCCAGGCGGCGTCTTCGTCAAGCGAGGCGGCGACCTCAGCCAAACCGACCCACCGCCTTCAGGGATCCGCTCACGGGGCGTCCTCCACCGGCCGGTCCTCCAGCCGGTCGCCAAGCCGATCCAGGGGGAATGCCCTGGCGTCTTCGATCACCTCCGCCAGGACTGCCCCGTAGTGCGACACGAAGCGCGCCCCCAGATCGGCGTCGGCCAGGGTCGCGTCCCCGACCGCACCGTCGGGGTGGAGATCGCCGGCGAGCCAGGAGAACGAGGCCGCACCCTCCGGAGACACCCGGCGTAGCGTCTGCCCCAGCTCCTCGCCGAGGGAGCGGGCCCGAGCAGCTTGGGAGGTGCGCACCAGATCCGGCCGGAGATGCATCATCATCGCCGTCTCCACCGCCCCGCCGTGGATGCCATGAAGCCACTCCTCCTCCGGGAGGTCCACGTCATCCGGCCTGGGAAAACGGAACCAGCTCGCATGCACGACCAGCATCCCCAGCTCGTCGCGAAGTCGGAGCCCGGCTGTCTCCAGCGCGCGCCGGTTCCCGCCGTGGCTGTTGCTCAGCACGAGCCGCCGGACCCCCGTCCGGGCGAGCGCCTCGCCGGTCCCCTCGATCAGAGCGGAGAGCTGCTCAGGCTCGAGGGAGAGCGTGCCCGGAAAGTGGGCGTGCTCCCGGCTGCAGCCGATCGCTTGCGGCGGCAGAGCCCAGGCTGGAAAGTCGTCTGGCAGCCGCCCGAAGGCCTGAGAGAGCAAGCCGAGACCGATCTCGAGATCAGTGGAGAGGGGCAGGTGAGGTCCATGCTGCTCGATCGCGGCGACGGGCAGGACGACGACCGGATCGCTCAGCTCGATCGCCCCGGCGTCCACCGTCGTCAGCGTCTGCCACCACCGGACTGCCCCGTCAGCCATCGATCGAGCGTTCGTTCGAGCCTTCGTTCGAGCCCGCAGCGCCCCCCTCGGACTCACCGTCCCCCGCGGCGTCTTCGTCGGACCCTAGACGGGCGTAGACGTCTCCCGAAGATCTACTTCCCGCGCCGTCTCTAAGCCAGGCGACCATCTCATCGGCCGTGAGCCACCGCTTCGACACGAAATTCCTCTCCTCTCCTTCGACCACGTTGAACTCGTACGCACCTAGCGCTTCGAGCCTGCGCACGCACGCCTCGGCGACGTCCAGAGCGCCTACCACGAACTCGACCGAGAGCGCCGGGATACGGTGACTCAGGCCCGCCAGCACCTCGGCTTCGTACCCCTCCACGTCGATCTTGCAGAAGCGAGGGAGGCCATACTGCTCGATCAACGCGTCCAGCGTCGTTACCGGCACCGTAATCGAGTCGTCCCAGCGCACGCCGCCGAAGACGGGATTTCGTTCGGCCAAGGCGTTAGGCCAGTCCTCGGCCAGGGAGGACATGGTCGGCGTGCGGTGGCTCAGGGCCAAGCGGGCGGTGCCGACCGCGCGCCCCACCGCCTCCGCCCGAACCGAGACGTCCCGGCTGCGCCCCACCAGCAGCACGAGCCAACGGCGCACCGCGGGCTGGGGCTCCAGAGCCACCACCCGCGCGCCCAGCTTCCGGAACGCCGCCGTGCGGTCGCCCAGGTGCGCTCCCACGTCGAAGGCCAAATCCCCCTCCCCGACGAAGGGGCGGTATAGCCGCCGAAGCCCGCGCTGCCGGCCCGGCCGCCAGTAGATGATCAGCGAGCGGACAAGGCCGAGCCACCGGTCAATGCGGCGCCGCACTATCGGTCTCTCCTTGGGGCTTGGTTTCGATGTCGAGTTGGTGCTTCCGCCCTCCCAGCGGCGGCCACATCCGCGCCAGCGTTCCGTCCGGAACCACGAGGTGGTGGCGCAGCACCTGTGCCACGTGAATCGCCACGAGGGCCACCAGCAAAAAGGTCGAGAACCGATGCACGAGGGACGCCAGCGACGCGACCTCGGGCATCAGAGGAAGCATCGTCGGCAGCCGGAGCGCGTCCATCAGCTCGATGGGGAAGCCCTCCCCGACGACGCGCACGTACCCGCGCCCCGCGACCACGACCAGGCCCGCATAGGTGGCGCCATGCGCCACGGCCGCGATGCGTCGCTCCATCTCCGGGATGGCCTCCGACATCGGTGGCGGCCGGTGGGTCAGCCGCCACAGCACTCGAACCACCGCGACCACGAGCAGCACCACGCCGAGCCCCTTGTGCAGGACGAAGAGCCGGTCGATCGACCCCTGCCCGAGGCCGGGCGCGATCATCGCCATCCCCCCCGGGATCTGCACCAGCAGGAGGAGCACGACCGACCAGTGGAAAAGATGGGAGCAGCCCATTGACAAGCACCCACCCAGAGACCAGCCTGATCATCTTAATGAACACCCTCAGCAGCCGGAGACCCACAGGCGCATCATTCGGTCGACGGCCTCGGAGCAGGCTTTCGGGGCGAACCGTGGAGCGGCTCGCCCACCCACGAGGCTCGTTTCGGAGCACACGCTGGCCCAACGATACCACCTGACCGAATGGCGCACAAAGCGGAAAGAGGACTCTTCGAGCTCAAGCAGGGGCGAGCTCTTCGTGTGACCGATAAGGCCCGGAGTGCGTGCGCCCTGGTCGCCGCGGTCGAGGGTCTCGCCCCGGACCGGCTGGAGCAGCTCCGTGCCCTGGGCACGCCGCTTCGGCTGGTGGTTACACATCATCGTGGTCGAGCGATGGGCATTGACGCGCACGAGGGCGAGTCGAACCTCAGCATTGGACTCGGCCGGGGCGAGACGCCCCAGACGATCATGAGACTCGCGACGGAGCCGATAGCCGATCAGTCGGAGCCCCTGCGCCGCTTCGACGCACGTCCGGCGACCCCTACCGAATCGGCAGGATTGGCGCTCACCCGATTCGGACGTCTCCTTCCGGCCGTCGTGAGCGTGGAGGTGGATCCCGGCTCCCCGGCGCTCATGCGCTGGATCGAGGACGGGACGATTCTGGACGTCTCGAATGAGGAGGTCGAGGGCGCCGTGGCCCGGTCCGGGATCGAGGTCACCAGCGTGGCTGCGGCACTGGTTCCGTTGGCCGACGCCGAGGACTCCCGCTTCGTATTCTTTCGCGAAGGCGGGGGTTTCCTGGAGCACGTGGCGGTTCTGATCGGCCCTCGAACAGACTGGCCCGATCCGGTGCCGGTGCGTGTCCACTCGGCCTGCATCACAGGCGACTTGTTCGGCAGCCTGCGCTGTGACTGCGGTGAGCAGCTCCGCGGGAGCCTCCGCCACTTCAAGAATCGGGGCGGAGGCGTGCTGGTGTACCTAGCGCAGGAGGGCCGCGGCATCGGACTGGGCAACAAGATCCGCGCCTACAACCTCCAGGATAATGGTTTGGACACCGTCGACGCCGACGGCGTGCTCGGCTTCGGCGCCGACGAGCGGCACTACGACGCGGCAGTGGCGATTCTGCGCCACCTCGAGATCACGCGTGTCGAGCTCCTCACCAACAACCCCGACAAGGTGAAGGCGTTGGAGGAGAGCGGCATCGAAGTCGCCGAGCGCACTCCCCTCTACGGCGAAATCAACCGGCACAACCTGCGTTACGTACAGGCCAAGGCAGACCGCTCGGGCCACTGGCTGATGGACATGATCTCGCAGCGCGTCTCGGCGGATTAGGCACCCGGCCATGCCGGCGGAAGTGCGTAGTGAGTTGAGTCCCTCCGCCGGCCGCCCTCATGTGGACGGCAAGTTCCTAGGATCAAGATGACCCTTTCCCTCCACGGGTCAGCGAATCGGCTGATTCGAATCGAAGCAAGAAGAATCCGATGGTGGCGACCGCCGGCGAGGGACGCAGGCACGCGTCACGTTGGAGAGCCCCGTAACGTGCGGCAAACAGGCCAGTCGCTCCGATCGTTCCTTGGTCGATACCTTGCAAATCTACGACCCGGCGGCGGTCGAGCGCCTGCTCTCCTCGGTTTCAGGAACACTGAACGCTCCGACGAACCAGCTCCGAAAGGCGTCCATGCCTCGTGACGGCACGCCTGGATCCGGTAAGACCCCAGGCTTGAACCCCCAGTCGACGAACGGCCTGACCAGTGTCTCATCTCCACTGATCACATGGACCGGGACCGCCCGGCTCACATCTTCCCCGGTGATGAGCGGAGCCGGCTGGTGATCGCCGAGCACGATGAGCAGGGTCCGGTCGTCTACGTAACGCTCTGCATAGGCTCCCATCACCTCCAGCGCGTAGCCGAGGGAAAGCGCGTACTGCTCCCGGACGCGGTCGTAGTCCTGCCACAGCTCTGCGGGGCTCTCGCCGGTGTTCTCGAAGCGCGCGAAGACCGATCCATCCCCAATAGCCTCCCAATCTTCCAGGACGGGCAGGATCGGTGTCCAGGGCGCGTGACTGCTGATCAATCCAACTTCGGCGAATAGGGCCCGAGGGTCGCCCGAACGGCGAACGTGCTCCTCCAAAAAAGACCAAGTGAACTGGTCCGGCATGGTGACCCAGTTCAAAGGCGGGCCCCCATAGTTCATGTCGTCGAACGCGAAGATCTGGTCGTAGCCGAAGCGTTCCCCCTCAGGCCACGCCATCGTGGTGGCCGGCATGAGCGTGACCGTGCGGTGGCCGGCACGTCGAAAGTCGTCGATCAGCGTCTCTCGGCCGCTGGCCAATAGCACGTCGTACCGAAGCTGGTTGTCCACCCATAGACCGCTCAGCACGGTCATGTGGCCAAGCCACGATTGCCCGCCCTGGCTGGGCGCGACCAGTGTGCCCGTCGCGATGTGCAGGCCCGCCCGAGTCACCCGCTCGTGCAACCGCTGCAAGCCCGGTAGAACCACCGAGGAATAGCGCGGGTCATCCAACGCCGAGACTCCATAAGACTCGAGAAAGGCCAGTATGACGTCACGCCCCTCGAGCGCCGCCAGTAGGCCTGGTCGCTCCGAATAGCTTGCTGGCGCGGCCTCCATCTCGGTCTCGAACCGATCTCGTTCGCCGAGCATCCTGACGAAGTGGCGCACCTGATCGCGTGCCACCCAGATCCCCGGCATCGACGTCCTCGAGGAGTGCGCCGGGAACCCCACGCCCACGATTCCCAGGCTCGCGAACGCGACGAGCACCAACCCCGCGATCTTCCGCGGCCTTCGGCCCTTCTGAATGTCGATCGGTGACAGAAGCGTCGTCAGCAACCAAATGACCAGCGCGGCACCAACCAGCCCGCCGAGGAAGATGAGCGCCGCCGTCAGCCCACCTAGCGCTCCCTCGAGCAGGTTGACCACTGCACCCGACAGCCTCACATCCAAGTAGAGGTTAAGGGGCCGTCCAAGGATCTGACGGGCCGCTTCGTCGGCAAAGACCAGCAAGCTCAGGGCGACCGTCAGCACGGCAACAAGGCCCGCGATCGCCGTGCTCCAGCGCGCGCGGGGCAGCAAGGCGAACACACCCACGGCCAGTGACGCCTCCAACGCAATCCAAGAGGCGGCCGCATTACCGGTCAGTACCCAGTACGGTCCCAGGAACAGCGCGTCGATGATTAGCAGGGCGCCGATCAGCCGAAGGAACGGTCTGGTCATCGTGGTCCGGCTGCGCGCTCGACCGCGCCCAGATCTTGGCCGAGCGTGACACGGCGGCCATACTGTCGCTTCATCTTGTCTCCGTTCCCGTTTTCGGAGTTGCAATAAGCCATGGCGGTTCGTCGCTCGCTCGTTCTTCTCGCCGTCACGCTTCCCCTCACCGTCAGCTGCCGAAGTGAGGCGGCTTCCACCCCGTCCGCCGAAGAGCTGGCAGGCGATGCGGCCGTAGCCCCACCCCACTGGTTTACTCTGGAGCCATCTCCCCCCGTACCCCAGCGGGTGACCACAGAGACGCTGTTCGAGCATGTCGTCGACCGCGCTCGCAGCTCGGCCCTGACGGGGCACCTGCCGCAGGGAGGGTTCCTACCGAAGGCCCTGGCAAGCTTGAGCTACGAGCAGTATCGGGTAATCAACTTCCGTCCCGAGGCCTCCCTTTGGCAAGACGACGCCCGTTTCGCGGTGCAGCTTCTTCATCCAGGCTTTCTCTACCAGGAGCCGGTCCGCATCCACGTACTGAAGGACGGAAACGTGGTCACGCTTCCCTTCGACCGTAGCCTCTACCGATACGACAGCATCGCGGCGGGGGCTGCCGAGGCAGCGGGGCCCCAGCTGGGCTATGCCGGATTCAGGGTCTACTACCCCGTGAAGGGGCCCGACTATCGCGAAGAGATCGTCGTGTTTCTCGGGGCCTCTTACTTCCGTCTCCTAGGCTCCGATCACGTTCACGGCCTCTCGTCTCGAGGCCTGGCCGTAGATGTCGCTCAGCCCAGTGGGGAGGAATTTCCGGCATTCCGAGAGTTCTGGCTCGTCCAGCCGACTCCGGAGGCTCGCTCGCTGACTTTTTTTGCGCTGCTCGAGGGCCCGTCGGTGACGGGCGCCTATCGCTTCGAGCTAGAGCCGGGCTTCCAGACGGCTCTGGAGGTGGAAGCCAGACTGTTCGCTCGTCGGGACGTGGCCAAGCTCGGAGTGGCTCCGCTGACCAGCATGTTCCTGTACGGCCCCAACGGGGCACGGCGCTTCGACGACTTCCGCCCCCAGGTTCACGACTCGGACGGCCTCATGATGCATACGGGCGGTGACGAGTGGATCTGGCGCCCGCTCAGCAACGGGCTGGCCCTCCGGGTCACCTCGCTTCGCGACGATGGCCCAAGGGGGTTCGGCCTCCTTCAACGCGACCGCGACTTCGGGAGCTACCTCGACCTTGAGGCCCAGTATCATCGGCGCCCCAGCGAATGGGTGGCGTTGGGAGACGGCGATTGGGGCCGCGGGGGGGTCGAGCTGGTGGAGATTCCGACCGATTCGGAGTTCAAAGACAACATCGTGGCCTACTGGGCGCCCGATCAGCCGTTTCGGGCCGGCGAGGAGAGGGTCTACCGCTACCGGCTCGTCACCCTCGACCGCAGGCTCGACTCGCAAACGCTTGCCCAGGTGGAGCGCACGCGTATCGGGTGGGTGGCTCTGCCTGGGGAGACGGATCCGCCGCCACGGACCCAGCGGCGGTTTGTCGTGGACTTCGTGGTGGAGGATGCCCTGTCTCCTATGGGGTTGGGCAAGCCCGAGGCCGTCCTGGAGACCACCGCGGGGAGCGTGTCCAATCTGGTCGTACAACCGCTCCCTGACCGCCGTGGTTGGCGCGCGACCTTCGAGCTGGTGCCCGATGGGAATCGCCCGTCCGACATGCGGCTGTTCCTCGAGACGGAAGGCGAGCGCCTGACGGAAACGTGGTCGTACGTCTGGTATCCCGACGATGTCGGCTGACGGAATCGTGTCACCTGGACCGGTCCCACGGGACCACACCATCTATCTGCCTCTCAAGCGGCTGCGCCGCTGGTTGTTCTTGGGTCTGGTTGTCGGCACGACCGTGACCGGCGTGCTGGTGATGCTCGACATCGTGCGGTCGAACGGCATCAGCGCTCTCGAGATCGCGATCCTCCTGCCGTTCGCCGGGACTTTTGGATGGATCGCCATCTCGTTCTGGAACGGCATCATCGGATTCGTTCTTCAACTCCTCCGGCGGGATCCCCTGTCACTCGATCGGGTCGCGGACAGGGTCGTGGCATATGCTCCTCTAAGGGGGCGCACAGCCGTGGTCATGCCCGTCTGTAACGAAGACCCGGCCCGGATCATGAGCGGCTTGACCGCCACCATTCAGTCGCTGGCGCGCACGGGTCACGGTGATCGCTTCGATGTCTATCTGCTCAGCGATACCACCGACCCCTCCATTGCCCTGGCGGAGGAGACGGCCTGGAGGACGCTGCGCGAGAAGGGGGACCATCCCCCCCAGCTCTACTACCGTCGTCGGCTTGCCAACACCGGTCGTAAGGCCGGAAACATAGCCGACTTCTGCCAACGGTGGGGCGGGCGTTACGACTTTATGGTCGTGTTGGATGCAGATAGCATCATGAGCGGGGCCACGCTCGTCGAGCTCGTTCAGAAGATGGAGGCGAATCCGGCCGCCGGGCTCATTCAGACCGTTCCCATACCTGGGCAAGAGGTCACGCTCTTCGGCCGTTTGGTGCAGTTCGCCGCCCGGCTGTATAGCACGATGCTGGCGACGGGTCAGAGCTTCTGGCAGACCGACTCAGCCAACTACTGGGGCCACAATGCCATCGTGCGAATACGGGCCTTCACCGACAATTGTGGCCTTCCCGTGTTGCCCGGTCGTCCCCCGTTCGGGGGTGACATCCTCAGCCACGATTTCGTGGAGGCAGCGCTCCTTCGTCGGGCTGGCTGGCAGGTCTATCTCTTGCCCACTTTGGACGGCAGCTATGAGGAGGTGCCCGGCAACCTGCTGGACTACGCCAAGCGTGATCGGCGTTGGAGCCAGGGGAGTCTCCAGCATCTCCGACTGATGCCGGCCTACGGCCTGCACTCCATGAACCGGCTGCACTTCCTGCTCGGGGCCATGGGCTACGTTGCGTCCCTGCTCTGGCTACTCATCTTGATCGGCAGCACGGTGTACGTCGTGCTTCCAGAAATCAGCAGTTCGCTCATCGGTGTCGGCTCGGCCCTCTTCGCCGACTGGGCACCCCCACGAGCCCGCCCCACCATCTCGTTCCTCGCCGTGACGGGCGTCATGCTCTTGCTTCCCAAGTTCCTGGGGATGTTTCTGGCCGTGATCCGCCACCGGCGGTCGTTCGGTGGAGTCGGCCGGCTGCTCCTGAGTGGCGTGCTGGAAATCGGCTTTTCCGTGGTGGTCGCACCACTCTTGATGATGTATCACACCCGCTTCGTTGTCAGTGTCCTGATCGGTCATGACATCCGGTGGGACCCCCAGACTCGGGGGGACCGTGCCGTCAGTTGGCGAGAGGCTGCACACAAGACGGTGGGAATCACGGGCGTCGGGCTGGCTTGGGCCGCCGTGACTCTCTATTTCAGCCCGGCCTTCTTCCTCTGGCTGAGCCCGATATTCGTGGGGTTGCTTCTGGCCGCTCCTTTGGTGCGCTGGACGAGCAGCCCGGGCCTGGGTCGATGGGCCCGTCGACGTGGCTTGTTTCTTGTGCCCACCGAGGTCAACCCGCCGCCCGAGCTGCGAGTGGTGACGTGGCCGCTCCCCGAGCCGACCGAACCGACCGCCGAGCGACACCGGAACCAGCCGCCTGCCGTCCCCCCGGAGCAGCGCTACCTCATGCCACGTCAGGTCTTGAAGCGGCGCCGGGGACTGGTGGACGTAAAGCGGTCGTGAGCTGGACTGCTAGCGGATCGTCGAGGACACGCCGCTAGCGGATCTCGAGGCGCGCCGCCACCGGGTTATGATCGGACGGGGAGCGGCCTCGGTCGCAGTGCAGGACCGTCTCGACAGAGCGGGACCCAATCGGACCTCCGACCAAAATCCAGTCGACCCGCTCGGTCCGGCTGTCATCCGGCGGACCGGAGTCGCTCAGAGTCAACGCCGGACCCTGCCGGTCGTCGGACACGACCCAGGCGTCATGGAGTCATGGCCCATGGCGATATGCCAGAGCTCGCTATGCTCGGCGACGTTGTTGAAGTCGCTCAGCACGATGCCGGCGCTACTCTCATCACCGGTTTGATCTTGTACAAACCCAACGGTTAAGAATTTGACACTCCTCCCCTAGCCGATGGAGCCGTGGGCCCCGAGCGCCGCAGGCGCGAGGAAAAGGCCCCGGAACCTTCGAACGCAGGGTAAAAGCAGAAGCCCGCCGGCGCAGTAGTTTGGGGCGGCCCGTTGGAAAGGATTGACCCCAACACGCTGGAGGGCTTCCACACCGATGATGCTACGGGAGACAGCGATGCAGATCAAATATCTCGCCCGCCAGGGCATGCAGAAGACGAAGATCGCCGACTGGCTCGGGATCAGCCGCCAGACGGTCTACAACCACTTGGACTGGGTCGAGCCCTACCCGAAGCCGCGCAAGGAACGGCCCTCGAAGCTCGATCCGTTCCGGGACTACATCCGGGCGCGGCTCGAGAAATTCGACCTACCTTCCACGACGCTCCTGCGGGAGTTGCGCACGCGGGGCTACGAGGGCGGTCTGACGATTTTGCGAGACTTCGTGAGCCCGCTGAAGGCCGAGTTCGTGCGCCGCGTCACCGAGCGCTTCGAGACGCTTCCGGGCCAGCAGGCCCAGATCGATTGGGGCGAGTGCGGCACGATCATCGTGGATGGCGAGCGACGGAAGCTCTACGCCTTCGTCATGGTCTTGGGCTACAGCCGGATGATGTATGCTCGCTTCACCACTTCGACCCGTCTGCCGGTGCTCCTGGGCTGCGTGAGCCGGGCCTTTGAGGCTCTGGGCATGCCCGCCGAGCTCTTGGTCGACAACATGAAGCAGGCCGTCGATCAGCAGGACGTGAGCACCGGCACCGTGCGCTGGAACTCTCAGTTCCTGGATTTCGTCGAGCACTTCGGCGTGCTCCCGGTGGCCAGTCCTCCGTACTGGCCTCGGGTGAAGGGAAAAGTCGAGCGAGGTCCAGAGAAGGGCGCAACAGCATACGTATATGGCGGTAGCGAGTATACGTATGGCTGCCGGAAGCTGCTCATGAAGCCTGGCTGGGTCCCCCGCCTTGAGGGTCTACATCGACGGACGTTGGAGAAGTCGGCTGGGTTATCACCACTCAAGAGCGCCCTGTGGCACGCATACAGACGGAAGTGGGCGAACGAACGGAAGCACCTGCCACCAGCGGACGTCGCGGAGATGGGTGGGTGGTCCTGCACGACGCGCTGCGCGACTAGGGCAAAGACGTCCGGTTCCTGTGTGAGAGCGGGTACACGGGCCCCGAGATCGAGAAGACGCTTCCCTTCCTGCAGAAGCCGTGGACGGTGACCGCGCGCCCTCGTCACCGCAGAGAGAGGAGCCGTTCCCCGCCCCCCTCTCCGGTACTCACCGGGACTCCACGTCCCTGTGTCCGCCTATCCCGGCAGCGCAGGTTTCGTCCGTACCTGCGTCAGCGGCACCTGCCTCGGCCGCTACCAGCTGCCTGACTGCGGGCGCATCACGCGGTGCTCAGCTTCTCCAGCGCGCGACGGACGTAGACCGGCACCATCGCGCGCCGCCACTCAGGATCCACGGTCATGTTCTCCAGCGGATGACACTGCTTGTGCGCAAGTTGAGCGAGCTCGTCGATCACATCGGCGTCCAGCGCACGCCCCACAGCCACGTCCCCCCAGCCCGAGAGCACGCGCGGTCGCGCACCGAGTGCGGTGACCACGCCTTCGATCGACCGCACGGTGCCATCTCCTTCGAGGTCAGCGGCAATCGCTATCGTCAGCAGCGGGAAGTCGATCGACTTCCGCTGCCGCAACTTGGCGTACGCCTGCTTACGCTCGGCCGAGGCGAGAGGAATGCGCACCTCGGTCACGATCTCTACCGGCGCCCGACATGAGTTGACGATGCCATCGGCGACGAAGAAGTCGCGGATTGGTACTTCCCGTTGACCCTCCGGTCCGACGAGCGTTGCCACGGCGTCGAGAGTCATCAGCACGGGCGGTGTGTCCGCCGAATGAGCGGCGACGCACTTGTTCCCGACCTTCGTCACGTGGCAAACCGTACCGTCCTTCTTGAGACAGTACCCGAGCGCCTCTCTCCAGAACGCGGTCTGGTTGTAGTACGTGCAGCGGGTCTCGAGGCACAGGTTCCCGCCGATGGTGCCCGAGTTCCGCAGTTGCGGTCCGGCCACATGCCCGGCGGCGTCGGCGAGCGCCGGGAATCGGGTGAGCACGTCTGGGTTCGTCGCAACGCTCGAGAGCGTCTCAGCGGCCCCGATGCGCAGCTGTCCGTCATCGACACGGATGCCACCCAGCTCCTCGATTCGCTTGAGCGCGACGAGATGGGCCGGCTCGAAGAGACGGTGCTTCATGTTCGGAATCAGGTCGGTGCCACCGGCCACGTACATCGCCTCACCGGCATGTTCCCCCATGACTTCGACCGCCCGCGCGACGCTGTCTGGTCGGTGATAGCGGAATGGTGGCAGCCTCAGCACCTCATAGCTCCATTCCCCCAATGGTCTCGGGGTCGGTCCGCGGACGAGCCACGATGATTCCGTCCTGCCCGCCGATGCGCCGGATGCGATCCGCGAGCGACAGCGCGCTGATCTGTACCTCTTCCCCTACGAGCGGAGCGTGCAGCATGTGAAGCGTGCCGTCGACCCAGAGCGCGAGCCCCGTATGCGCCACATCGAGACCGCGCACGGTGCTCGTCGCGGCGATGATGTCCCCGTCCTGGATCCTCTCCGCCACTTCCTCGATGCGGTCCTGGGGCACGAAGTACCGTCCGCCGTCGGTGAGTCGCTGCTCGGTCTGCTTCAGCAGCACTACGAACGACGGGTCCGCGAGCTGCCGATAGGCGTCTACGTGCGCGGTCATGAAGTCGATCGGCTCGGTGTCGAGCGTGCCGCCCAACTCCCGACTGATGTCGCGCACGAGCCCACGCTTCGCATTGTCGCCCACCCAGTCGGTGAAGTAGTGCAGACGACTCGGGTATCCGTCGATGTGGCCGTCCCGGTACCGCACGCTCCTCAGCAGCGACTCGTACCGCTGCTCGGTGAGCGCGCGATCGGCAAGGGTCCTCACCGCATCGAGCCCGAGCGCCCCACCGATCACGCGGACGAAGCTGGAGAGCGCCCACGTGTTCTCCACGAATGTCACGCAGTCGAGACCCCGGAAGTTGATGACGAGCCGTTCAGGTCCCTCGACCTCGAGCGTGCCCGGCACGTATGCGGCACCCACGAACGAACGACCCATCTCCGCCATGGCACTGCCCAGCGGGAGCGTGTCGAGTCGCTGTTCGAGCGCCCACCGGATCTTGGACTCGAAAATCGCCCAGTCCTCGTCGGCCCACGTAGGTGCAGCGGTCACGGTCGTCTGCTCACCTGGCGCAGCCACCACCGGCGGGCGGTGCGGTTCGAACGGTGACCAACGAACCGCAACGAAGAAGATCGCCACGAACACCACCGGCCCGAGCAACGCACGATACTTGATCATCGCGCCAATCGTCCCTCGCATCAGTCCCCCGGCACCGGCTCAGGAGCAGGCGCGAACGGAACGCCAGGCATCACGGGCACGGCCGGCTTGCACAGCGTACCCGCCTCGCGGGCCGCCTCGACTTCGCGCCACACGTTGGGCGGTGAGAAGGGCAGCCGATCCATGCGCACGCCCACGGCGTCGTAGATCGCGTTGGCGATCGCCGGGATCGACGGGTGCAGCGGACCCTCGCCCGCCTCCTTGGCGCCGTACGGACCCTCCGGATCGATCGATTCGACGATCAGCGACTCGAACTCCGGAGTGTCGAGGCTCGTCGGAATCCGGTAGTCGAGCAAGGACGGTCCATCGTGGAGCCCGGCTCTACCGTGCTCGGCGTCCTTGAAGACGTGCTCTTCCATGAGCGCCTCGCCGAACCCCATGTACGCGGAACCCTCCATCTGTCCCTCGACCAGAACCGGATTGAGCGCCCGGCCGCAGTCGTGCGCGACCCATATCTTCTTCACCTCGACGATGCCTGTCTCGACGTCGACCTCGACTTCGGCGACGTGCGCGGTGAACGAGAAGGCGGGCGACGCCCCGATCGTCCCGCCACGGTAGTCGCCGTGAACGTCCTTGGGGGTGTTGTACCAACCCGTTGAGCCGAGCGTCCCGAACTTGGCTTCGGCGAGGTTGAACGCCTCCTTGACGTGCATCTGTCGTTCGGTGTCGGGCGCCCATAGCGCGAGGCCGCCCGCGAGCAGCACCTCACCGGGTTTCACGTTCCACTCTTCCGCGACGGCTTCCTGCACCATGCCACGCAGCTTGCGCGCAGCATCGATCGCGGCGTTGCCGACCATGAACGTCACGCGGCTGGAATAGGCACCCAAGTCGACCGGCGTGAAATCCGTGTCACCGCGCAGGACACGCACGTAGTCGAGGGGCACGCCCAACTCCTCCGCTGCGATGTACGCCACCATGGAGTCGCAGCCCTGGCCGATCTCGCTCGCGCCGCTGAACACCGCGACGCGCCCTGAACGGTCGACTTGCATCTGCACGCCGGACTGCGGCATCTCGTTCGGGTAGATCGGATAGTTCGTGCCCGTGATGTACGTCGACCCTGCGACGCCGAGGCCACGGCCGAAGGGCAGCTTGCGAAAGCGGTCCTTCCAGCCGCTCGCGCGCTCCACCGACTCGAGGCATTCCAGGAAGCCGTTCGACGTCACGCGCAGCTCGTTGATGGTGCGCGTATTGGAGCCGATGAAGTTGCGCCGGCGAAACTCGATCGGGTCGAGGCCGACCTTTTGTGACAATTTGTCGATCTGCACCTCGAAGGCGAAGCGTGGCTGCACCGAGCCATGCCCGCGCTTGGGGCCGCAGGCGGGCTTGTTGGTATACACGCGAGTCGAATCGAATCGGTACGCCTGCATCTTATAGGGCGCGCACAGCAACTGGCCCGCGTAGTAGGTCGTGATGAGGCCGAACGACGCGTACGCGCCTCCGTCGAGCACGATCGTCGCGTCGACCGACGTCAGCTTGCCGTCCGCGGTGGCACCGGTGCGGTACTTCATGTGGAAGGGGTGCCTTCCGCGGTGCGCGTAGAAGACCTCTTCCCGGGTGTACAGGATCTTCACCGGGCGGCCCGTGACCATCGACAGCTTGGCGACGCAGAACTCGAGATCGAACGGCTCGCTCTTCCCGCCGAATGCCCCGCCCACGAGGGGCTGGAGCACGCGGACGTGAGCCTGGTCGACTCCGAGGACCCGGGCGAGCTCTCGGTGCAAGTAGTGCGGCACCTGGGTCGCGGACCAAACGGTGAGCTTGCCGGAAGACTCGCCGGCCGGCCCCTCGAAGCCACCGCCCGCTTGCCACAGCCCGATCGCGCAGTGTGGCTCGATGGGCGTGTGGGTCGTCCCCTCGAAGAAGTACTCACCCTCCACGACGACGTCGGAGCCGTCCATCAACTGGTCGACCTCACCGAATTCCAGGTGGACCTTCTTGGTGATGTTGCCGTTCCAGCCTTCCTTCTTCGCATCGTGCACGTACGGCGTCGAGCCATCCGCCTCGAGCGCCTCGTACGGATCGAGGAAGGGCGGCAGCTCCTCGTACTCGACCTCAATGAGCTCGAGCGCGCCAAGCGCGGTATCCTCATCGACCGCCGCGACCGCCGCCACGCCGTCTCCGACGTATCGGACTCGGTCTACGCACAGCGGGTACTCGTCGGGCGTCCAGGGGATGATGCCATACTTGGTCGGCATGTCCTGCCCCGTGATCACCCCGTGCACTCCGTCCAGCGCCTCGGCCGCGGTGGTGTCGATCGACACGATGCGCGCGTGAGGGTGCGGGCTCCGCAGGATCTTGCCGTGCAGCATGCCCGGGAAGACGAGATCGTCGGTGTAGAGCGCCCGGCCAGTGGACATGTCCAGACCTTCCACCTTGCGCATCGGTGTGCCGATTAACCGCAAGTCGGACTTGGTCTTACGGCCGTTCATACTCATCCCACGGGATCCGCGACGCCTGACCCATTCCGGAGCACGGCGGCAGCGGCCTCCACGGCGTCATAGATCTTGGTATACCCCGTGCAGCGACAGAGATTTCCAGCCAAGGCCTCCTTGATCTCCTCCCGTGTGGGGCTAGGTGACCGGTCGAGGAGCACGGCGGCGGAGCACAGGATTCCAGGGGTGCAGAAGCCGCACTGGGCGGCACCGTTCAGGTCGAAAGCGTCCTGTAGCGGGTGCGGGGCTTCGGCGGAGGCCAAGCCCTCTACAGTCGTGACCTCACGCCCCTCGGCCTCCCACACGGGAGTGATGCAAGACAGCGTCGCCTCTCCGTCCAGAATGACCGTGCACGCGCCGCAGTCGCCTTTGTCGCATCCCTGCTTCGAGCCCGTGAGGCCCATCGCGTATCTGAGGGTCTCCAGGAGCGTAAAGTGCGTCGGCACGCCTACTTCGCGGCGGTCGCCGTTGACCGTGAGGCAGACGATCTCGGTACTCGTGCACATGAAGAAAAGGTCGCCGGACGGGAAGCGGCCTGCAACACGACCCCTCCCGAACAACCCCCGTGGAACACTGCTTCAGGTTGGGGTAACCTTCTGTCCCCCAGGTATGAAAGAATCCGGTCGACCCCCCGGTGGAAGCACAGGAGAGCAAGGATGCCCTATCCAGAGATGATGATCGCCCCGATGCGCGACGATCTCGTTCGTGTCGGGTTCGCGGAGATGCGGACGCCAGAGGAGGTAGACTCGATCCTCGGCAAAGAGAAGCGCACTACCCTCGTCGCGGTGAATTCCGTGTGCGGTTGCGCCGCAGCGATGATGCGCCCCGCAGTTTACATGTCGCTGCAGGGAGAGAAGAAGCCCGAAGTCCTGACGACGGTGTTTGCCGGTCAGGACATGGAGGCCACGGACCGAACGCGGGACTACATCACCGGCTACCCACCTTCGTCCCCGTCGATCGCGCTCTTCAAGGACGGCGAGCTCGCGTACTTCATGGAACGCCACCAGATCGAGGGACGCCAGCCGGAAGACATCGCAGCCGACCTGCAGGCTGCCTACGAGCTGCACTGCTGACGAGGTGAGCTCGCGGGCCTTGCCCGGCAAGTCGCGACCACGAAAGGGCTCCGGTGAGAGGCCGGGGCCCAGAAGGCCTCGAATTCTCTCCCGCTGACGACCGGCGATCTCGACCAGTCGGCGTAGCTCCGCGACCGGATTCTCCGCATCGTCGACCTGGAGACGCAGTACGACGTCGTTGTTGAGCCAGACGCCGCCGTCTTCCCCCACGATGATCATCGCCGCGGACTGCATGCCCCGCCTATCACCTCCCGCGGCCTGACCCGCCTCCAGCGCAGCCATCAGCTTGAAGGAGAGGTGACCCTCGGTCGCCTCGAACGCCTCCACCATGTCGTTCACGACGTCCGGACCCGCCAGGATGTTGCCTTGAGCCGAGACGTGCGTGCCGATCCGGTGACCGGCCCACTCCGACGCCTGCGGACCGGTGTGCGTCGCCACGTTGCCCTCAGCGTCGATCACGGAGAACTGTCGGCCCAGCTTCGTCCACCGGTCCGGGCGGGGGTCCGGATCGTTCTCGAGAATTGTCTGCACGACCTCCTGAGCCGAAAGCCCCTGCCGTAGTAGCTCGAGACCCTGAGGCCCATAGCTCACGTCGACGATCGCCTGCGTGGCGACGACTCCCACGTTGGCTTCGGCCCAAAGCACGCCGTTGCCCACCGAGAAGACGCGTGACTGGACAGCCCCGCCGACCTCACCGGTCTCGGGATCGAAGCCGACGATCGAGAACGTCGCGACCGGGGGCCAGCGTTCGACCTCGTGCAGCGAGGCGCCGCGCGCCTCGCCCGGTGGCGGCGGCTCCTGCGCGCCAGCGGCCACAGCCATCAATACCGATAGCGTCAGCGCTAGCCCGCCGCATCGCAGGCGGACCCTCATCGGTACTCCTCACGCACGGGTGAGAAGACGTCCAGAATCTTGCACGCGGTGCGTGCGATGCCGCCGTGTACCTGCCCGCCTTCGATCACGAGCACATCCCCTGCGCTCAACACATGCTTCGTTCCGTCCACCACGAGCTCGATCGTGCCCTCGAGCATGCTGACGATCTGCTCGTGCGGATGGCTGTGGTCGGGCACGCTCGCGCCCTCGTCCGCATCCCAGTAGACATGCGTAGTGTGCTCGGAATGCACGAAGTGCCCACGGAATCCCGGCATGATCTCACGGGCCTCGGTCGACCAGACGTCCTTCACATATTCAGCCATCACTCCTCCTCCATGATCGGTCGCATCGCCGCGAAGCGTTCCAGAATCCTCAGTGTCATTTCCACGCCCCGGCGCACGTTCTCCTCGGTCACACGCTCGTCGTTTCCGTGCACCCCCCCTTGGTCCTCGACTGGCGTCGCGGTCGCGCTGTACCCGTAGCTCACGATGCCGAGGTCACGGAAGAAGTGGCTGTCGGTAAAGCCGCCCAGAACCTGGGGGACGAAACTCGCTTCCGGAAACGTCTCGAGCGTGACCTCCCGCACGGTCCGGTACAGGTCTGTATCGATCGACGACACAGCGGGGGTGAAGCCCATCAGGACTTCGATCTCGATTTCAGGCCCGAGTACTTCCTGCACTTCAGCGAGCCACGGCTCCGGATCTTGATCCGGAAGCAGCCGGCAGTCGATCTCTGCCCAGACCTCCGGCGATACCACGTTGATCTTCTCACTGCCACCGAACCGCGTAATCGAGCAGGTGTTGCGCACGAGCGTATGGAGGCCAGGCGCATACTCCTGCAGCTCGAGGAGAACGCCGGGTTCCCGGATCGCCGACGCCAGATCCTGGAAGTGACTCCGCCACGGCTCCGGGTGGCGCTCGGCCATGCCCTTGAAGTGGCGGTCGACCGCCGGGATCACCCGCGCCTCGAACTCGTAGCGGCGCAAGCGGTCTAACGCCTCGACCATCTCCAGGGACGCATACGACACCAGCGGCCTCGAACCGTGTCCTGGCTCGCCCGTCGCGGTGAGCCGCAGCCAGTACGGCACCTTCTGCGTGACTTCAAGTCCGAACTGAGTCTTCCCTTCCACAACGGACCCACCGCCCCCTTCGGTGAGAAGGAAGCCGATGTTTTCGAAAAGCTCGCGTCGGTTCTCCACCAGCCAGCCGGCTCCGAAAAAACCACCTGCCTCTTCGTCGGCCGTAGCCATGAAGACGACGTCGCGATTGAGCGGTGTCCCTGTGCGGTGCAGCGCCAGGAAGGTCGCGAGATGCAGAATCCCGCTCGTCTTCGTATCGAGTGCCCCTCGTCCGTAGATGTATCCGTCGCGCAACTCGCCCGAGAGCGGATCGGTGGTCCAGAACCGTTCATCGGCCGGCACGACGTCCATGTGGTGCAGCAGCAGGAGCCCAGGCTCGTCCCCGCCTTCGATGCGCGCCCAGATGTTGCCACGGCCCGGAGCCGATTCGACCATCTCGTACTCGATGCCTTCGGCCTCGAAGATCTCCGCGAAGAACTCGGCGCCGCGGGTCTCGTTCCCGGGCGGGTTGACGGTGTTGATACGGATGTACTGCTGTACCCACTCGACAGCCTCGTCCTGCAGCGCCGCGAGGTCGATTTGGGCGGAGGCGTGCGATGGACTCGCGGCAGCGAGCAGTACGCTGGCGGTGAGCCAGGTGATGGGTCCGCGCTTCGCCGGCCCGAACGTGGTCGACGCCGGATTCATCCGATTGAGCATCATGCATCCTTTGAGCGAAGTGACACGCCGAGCAGGTTATCACCGACACGATCCTCTAGCCACAGAAGGCATGGAACGTCGTTCTCGTCCACGGTTCGCCTGAAGCGTGACCTCCACAAGGCAACTGGCAATCGGCCGGCGGCCGGCGCATTCTTCCAGACCAGCCACCGGCCACCTGAGAGCCGAACCATGACCGATCCCGGACCGCCTCAATCGCGCCGCCGTTTCCTGAGCGAGCTCGCCGCGGGGGCACTCGCCGCCGGCGCGACACCGCTCCTGCTCTCCGCCGCCGAGAGACGCCACGCATACACGATGGCGGCGCGCACCTACCAATCCGCCAACGATCGAATCAACCTGGCCGTGATCGGGGCAGGCGGCATGGGTATGGCGGACGTGGACACGGCGCTGCGCGTGCCAGGCGTGAAGCTCGTGGCCGCCGCTGACTGCTTCGACGGCAGGCTGACTGCCGCGAAGGAGCGCCACGGGAGCGACATCTTCACCACGCGGGATTACCGGGAGGTTCTCGCGCGCGACGACATCGACGCCGTCATCGTCGGAACGCCCGACCACTGGCATCAGAAGATCTCCCTAGATGCTCTTCGCGCGGGCAAGGCGGTCTACTGCGAGAAGCCGATGGTGCACAAGATCGAGCAGGGCGCCGAACTTATCCGCGCACAGCGAGAATCGGGAAAGACGTTCCAGGTCGGCAGCCAGGGCATGAGCTCGCTCGGCAACGAGAAAGCGAAGGAGCTACTCGAGGAGGGCGCGATCGGTGAGCTCAACTACGCTGAAGGGTTCTGGGCGAGGAACGACCCGATCGGTGCCTGGCAGTACGCGATTCCCGAAGGCGCGTCGGAGGAGACCGTCGATTGGGACATGTTCCTGGGGGATGCGCCACGCAGGCCGTACGACCCGCTGCGCATCTTCCGCTGGCGCAACTACCGAGACTACGGCACCGGCGTGTCGGGTGACCTCTTCGTGCACCTCTTCTCGAGCCTGCACTTCGTTACGTCATCGCACGGGCCCCGGAAGGTCATGGCCCAGGGCGGGCTGCGCTATTGGAAGGATGGCCGCGAGGTGCCCGACATCCTGCTCGGCATGTTCGACTACCCGCAGACCGCCGCGCATCCGCCGTTCAACCTCTCGCTGAGGGTGAATTTCGTGGACGGCACTTCCGGCACGACGTTCCTCCGGCTGGTAGGAAACGAAGGCGCGATGGACGTCACTTGGACCGACGTCGTGCTGCGCCGAAACAAGTCGGTCAGCGCCACCGACGTCTTCAGTCAGATGAAGGCGGACGAGATGGACCAGGGGATCGAAGCCCGCAAGCAGATGCTGCCGCCGGCCGAGAGCGTATACTCGGTCGAGAACGGATACATGGGCGCTCACTTCGACCACTTCATGAACTTCTTCCGCGGCGTGCGCAACGGGACACCGGTTCACGAGGACGCGGTCTTCGGCTTGCGTGCCGCGGCGCCGGCGCTCGCGTGCAACAACAGCTACTTCGAAGAGAAGGTGGTTTCCTGGGATCCCGAGGAGATGAGAGTGCTGTGAGAATCCCGGAATGGCCGAGTGCGCTTCTGCTGTGCGGGTTCGTAGCGGTGTGCGGCGGTGACGGCACAGACGGAACTGCGTCCGCGGATGACGTAAGCACGGCGACGGCCCACAACACGTTGACTGCCGACGAGGAATCCGCGGGCTGGATCCTGCTCTTCGATGGACAGAGCTCCGAAGGATGGCGTGGTTATGGCCGCGACGATATTCCGGCAGACAGCTGGAAGGCCGTAGACGGCGAGCTCGCAGGTCAGTCGTCGAGCGGGAACATGGACGGCGGAGACGTGATCACCGTCGCGGAGTTCACGGACTTCGATCTCGTGTTCGACTTCAAGGTGGGTCCCGAAGGCAACAGCGGGATCTTCTATCGAGTGAAAGAAGCGCCGGGCAAGGAACTGTGGCAGGTCGCCGCGGAGTACCAAGTGCTCGACGACCCCGCGTATATCGCGATGGGCACGATGGACATGAACACCCACCTCACCGGTGACAACTACGACCTGCATTCAGCGGCCGAGAGGACCATGAATCCGACCGGCGAGTGGAACACGGGCCGAATCGTCGTAGACGGCAACCATGTCACACACTGGCTGAACGGTCACATAACCGTCGAGTTCGAGCTGTACTCGGACGAGTGGGAGGAGTTGGTCGCCAAGAGCAAGTTCGGAGTGGAGGAGCTCTACTCCCGCGCGCGCTCCGGTTCGATCGGACTGCAGGACCACGGTACGCCCGTATGGTACCGGAACATAAAGATCCGTCCGTTGAACGAGAGCTGAGGTGCGCAAGACATCCAACGTCGCAGCTACAGCGTCGGCGCTTTCCCTGCTGCTCGCGAGCGTCGTCGCGGCCCAGGAGCCGGTCTCGATCTTCAATGGCCGGGACCTCGACGGGTGGGCCGTTCACGGCACCGAGTTGTGGTACGTCGAAGACGGCGAGCTCGTCTGCGAGAGTGGTCCCGACGCGCAATACGGCTACCTGCGAACCGAAGCCATCTACACCGACTTCGAGCTCACTCTCGAGTTCAGGCAGGAGGCCAACGGCAACAGCGGTGTCTTCTTCCGCTCGACGCTCGATGGCGTAATCATCACCGGCTGGCAGGTGGAGGTCGCGCCGCCCGGACTCTTTTCAGGGGGCATCTACGAGTCGTACGGGCGGGGCTGGCTCATCCAGCCCGAGCCGGAGAAGGACGCCGCGCTCCGTATGGGTGAGTGGAACGAGATGCGCATAAGGGTCGTCGGTGGGCGCGTGACCACGTGGCTCAACGGCACCGAGATGATCGACCTCATCGACGAGAAGATCGGTGAGGCCACCGGTCACATCGCGCTTCAGATTCATGACGGCGGCGGCATCAAGGTGCGCTGGAGGAACCTGCGCGTGCAGGAGCTCTCCTAGCCCGGGCGTCCCCTCCCGCCGGCTTCTTGCAAGCTCACCGGATCCGCGCGCGAGTCGCCCGCCCCGGCCGCGCATCGGTCACCTTGCCACCGTCCACCACGACCTCACCGGCGATGATCACGTAAGGAATCCCCTCGGCCGGAATCGTCGCATCCTCGTAGGTCGAGCGATCGATTATGGTCTCGGGGTCGAAGATCGTGATGTCGGCATGCGCACCTATCGCGATCCGGCCTTTCAGCGCCATCGACGGCACCCGGGTCTGCAAGCGAAGCGCGGGCTCGATGGTCATCCGCCGGATCGCGTCAGTGAGCGAGAGCAGCCCCTCGTCGCGTACGTAGCGCCCAAGCACCTTGGAGTAGGTCCCCGACGTCCGTGGGTGCCCTCGCCCCTGGTCGATGAAGCCGTCGCTCGCGATCATCGCGAGCGGACTCGCGATGGCGGCGCGCGTCAGCTCCGCGCTCCGGCCTCTCGAGCGGCTGTGATCGTCGAGTCGAGCCCGGCCAGGCCGCCCCGCATGTGAATGTGGGACACGGCTCCATACTCCGCGGCCACACCGAACAATCGGGCGATCTCGGACATCTCGGCGCCGGGCGTGTAGGCGGAACCGAAGCCGACGGCGACGGCGCCCTGATCGAGCCCCTCGCGGACACGGCGTTCCATGTCCTCGATCTGCTGCCCTGAGGCGCTGCCGAAGCCTCCGATGCCCGCGGGCAGGAGCGCTTGGCTCGGGTCCCCGAGCACGGCCATGCGCGTCGGCACGTGTTCGATGCTCACGCCGTAGTTCACGATCTGTCCACCTTCGCGCTCGGCGTACCACGCATCGACATCCGCGGTACCGATCTCGAGCTCGAAAGCGCTCGTTACCCCGTCCCGCACCATGAGCGCGTACGACTCCTCTTCCTGGCCGTGCTCGTGCAGGTCGATGAAGCCGGGCACGACCACGAGGCCGCTCGCATCGATCGTGCGGTCCCCGTGAACGTCCCCGTCGTGGATGAGAACGACGCGCCCGCCACGGATCGCGACAGTGCGAACGGCATCCAGCCCCGACTCGGGGTCGATGACCCGACCGTTGGCGATCACGAGATCGTACGGGGTGTCGGCTGATTCACCTCCACCACAGGCCGCTACCGGGAGCAGCACCAACACGAGCACGCTCCAACAGACTCGTCTCATCGTTCTGGCCTCTTATAGATCTCGCCGTCCTTCATGACCAACAGCGCCACGTTCATCCTCATCGGCGCCCGAAGTCCGCTGTGAACAGCGCCCAACTGTCCGGATCGAGCCGCACGTCCTCTGGCTCACCTGGCACCGGGATAACGAAGCGATGAAAGCCGCTGGTGACATGGACGGTGTGAATGGCGGTCGGGCGCTCGCTGGCACCCATGTAAATCCCCACCTCCAGCGGAAGATCGAACGGGCCCACGTTCGTCTGGGTCTGTCTGATCTCGATGCTCACCGCCTGAGCCGTCGGGTCGTACCGCCACCAGCCCGCCAGATGCGGATTGCCGCCCTCGTACAGCCACTGGCGGAAAAATGCCTCGAGGTTCTCTCCCGCGGCCTGCTCCATCGCGCGGCGGAAGTCGTCGGTGGTCGCGATCCCGTTCAGGTGAGCCGCATAGTACGCCTGGATCCCCGCCCAGAAAGCCTCGTCGCCCATGCGCTTCCTGAGCATGTGCAGCACCCAGGCACCCTTCTGGTACGTCGCGCCACTCGTGACCCGGCTCATGTCGTCGAGGTTGTCGTGCACGATCCGGTAGTCGGGATCCTGATCGTACTGTGCGAAGACACGCTCGGCCGCGCTCTTCAGTCCGTCGACGAAGTCGTCCCGGCCGTAAGCGTGCTCCCGGAAGAGAAGCGTGAAGTACGTCGCGAAACCCTCACTCAGCCACACGTCGTCCCAGTCGGCCTCCGTGACCGCATTGCCGAACCACTGATGCGCGACCTCGTGGATAATCACGTTGCGCCATCGCACACTCCGGTCGCCCGTTACGGAGTCCTCTCCGTACATGATCGCCGTAGCGGCTTCCATGCCCCCGCCAATCGCCGGGGAGGTCACGTTCGCGAGCTTCTCGTATGCGAACGGTCCGACGTACTCGTCGAAGAACTCCATCACCTGTTTCGTCGGCACTGCGAAGTCGTAGAAGCCGGCGTCCCGATCCTGCGCGTAGACCCAGGTCTGGATCGGCCTTCCCTGGAAGTCGTCGACGTTCTGCACGGCGAAGCGCGCCACCCCCAGCACGTACAGCCACGGGGAAATCGGGACAGACTGCTTCCAGTGGGTAAGACGTGCGCCGTCTTCGAGATCCGTTTCCTCGACCATGACGCCGTTCGAAACGACCTGATAGTGACTCGGTGCGGTGACGACGAACTCGCTCGTCGCCTTCTCGTACACGTGATCGATCGTCGGCAGCCAGTTCCTGGCCCGATTCGGCCAGTTGTCGCTGAAGAAAGTCCTGTCGCCGTATTTGTTCGGCCCGATGCGCAGACCATCCGCGGGAGCGCCGCGGTATTCGACCGTCAGGTCGATGCGATGCCCCGCGCGGCCGGGCTCGGCCAACCGGATCGTGAGCAGATCGTTTTCGTGCGTGTAGTCGAGAGCGGCGCCGGATCTCGTAACCGACGACACCCGCATCCCCCGTCCCGAGCCGTCCACGCTGGTCAGGTCGAGCGGAACCGCCACCACGCCATTGGCCCGAAAGCGAATCGAGACCGTAGCCCGACCCACAATTTCGTCTGTGTCATCGCTGAGCGTCAGCTCGAAGCGGTAGTTCTCGACATCGATCCCCGTGCGGCGCGGGTACGTGTCCGGCCCCGTGTCTGCACCCAAGGTCGGCACGACCATGAGCGCCAGCACCAACGGACGGGCTCGACGCATTCGATACTCCAATGTCGCGAGGGACTGAGGGTCGCCAAGATGCCGCCGTCTGCTAGCCCACAGCAAGCCGCTCGGCCAACGCATCGCGCGGCACCGTCCCACGCACGAACCACCCAAGTCGTTGCGCCGGACCGGTCGTAGAGCCAAGGTAGTCCTGCGCGTTCGAATCTTTAATGGTGCATCCTTGAGGGAGTGATTCGTTGAAAGACGTCCGCTACGCCGTTCGCAGCCTCACCAAGCACCCCACCTTCGCGGCGGTAGCTGTACTCACCATCGCCCTGGGGATCGGCTCGGTCACGGCGATCTTCAGCGTCGTCGACGCCGTACTGCTCCAGGAGCTGCCGTACGAGGCGCCGAACGAGTTGATCCGCGTGTGGTCCACGAACAGCGAGCGCGGCGTCGAACGAGGCTTCATGTCTCCCCCGGACATCGCGGACTTTCAGAGCCGGAATCGTACCCTCGACGACCTCGCGGCCTTTTCGGAAGCGGAGCTCGCGCTCATCGACCTCGACGGGGCCGCCGTCAAGGTTATCGGCACCTGGGCGGGCGGGAACCTCTTCAGCGTTCTCGGCGCTTCAGCGGTGCTCGGCCGGGCGCTCACCGAGAGCGACGGGGAGCCAGGCGCCAGCAAGGTCATGGTACTCGGCCACGAGTTCTGGAGGAGCCGTTTCGGCGCCGACCCCGACGTTCTGGGTCGATCCCTGACCGTCGAAGAAGATCAGTACACAGTCATCGGGGTGATGCCGCCTGGCTTCGACTTCCCGGGCAGCTCCAGCTTCTGGCTGAACCGGCACCTGCTCGCGTATCCGGGCCGCTACGCACGTTGGATGGACGTCGTGGGTCGTCTGGGAACCGACGTCGTGTTGGCCACCGCCCGCCAGGACATCGCGGGCATCGCCCGCCAACTCGAGCAGGAGTACCCCGGCACGAACCGAGCCTATGCGACGACCGTGCTCCCACTTCACGACGCAGTGGTCGGCGACACGCGCACCACCCTGTGGGTCCTTCTCGGAGCGACCGGCCTGCTCCTGCTCGTGGCGTGCGTAAACGTCATCAACCTTCTTCTCTCGCGGATGGCGGACCGGGGGCAGGAGATTGCGGTGCGCACCGCGTTGGGGGCGGGTCGAGCCCGCCTCAGCCGCCAGCTACTGACGGAGAGCCTGGTGCTGGCAGGGGCGGGAGGCGTGTTGGGGGTCTTCTTCGCATCTGTGGGCATGGATCTGCTCGTGGCTTTCGGACCCGATGACCTACCGCGGCTGGACGAGGTCTCGATGGACGGACGGGTTCTCTTCGTAACGTTCGTCGCCACATGCCTCACAGGTCTGCTATTCGGCCTCGCACCGGTACTCCGTCTCGCGAGCATGGATGTGCGCGCGTCGCTTCAAGAGGGCTCACGCGGCTCGACCGGTGGAAGAGGACGGGAGCGGATCAGAAGCCTGCTGGTCGTGGCGCAAGTCGCGGTCGCGGTCGTGCTCGTCGTCGGCGCGGGGCTCATGTCTCGCAGCTTCATCGCGCTACTCGACACAGAACCAGGCTTCGACACCACGAACCTGCTGACGTTGCGAGTGGACCTTCCGAGCGGAGCGTACAGCGACTTGGAGCGTGTCTCTGACTTCCACGCGGATCTGGTGGCACGGATGCAGAGCTTGCCGGGCGTGCAGTCGGTCGCGGCGACCGCAGCGCTACCCTTCGACCGCGAGATCCCGTTCCTCGGCAATTTTCTCGTCCGGGACCGAGTCGCGCCCGAGCAAGGCGAAGAGCCCCGGGCTCACTACCGCCAGATATCGCCGGGGTACTTCGGCACGATGGGGATCGACGTTGTCAGTGGGCGCGAGTTCGACGTCTTGGACGACCGAGCTTCGCGAGGTGTCGCCGTCGTGAACGAGTCCCTCGCGCTTCGATACTTCCCCGATGAGGATCCCATCGGGAGGGTGATCGACGGACTTCCGCCGCACGTCGCGCTCGGCGGCTTCCTTGTGGAGAGTTTCGAGATCGTGGGCGTGGTCCAGGACGTGAAGTACTTCGGACTCGCCGCGCCGTCCGAACCGTCGTTATACCTGCCGGTCGCTCAGGCGCCCTTTCGCAGAATGAGCTTCACGCTGCGGACGAGCACCGATCCGGAGTCGCTCATGGCCAGCGTGCGACAAGTCGTTCGCTCGGCCGACCCGATGGTGCCCGTCTCACGCATCTCGACGCTGGAGGGCATCCTCTCCACGTCGGTGGCCAGGGAGCGGTTCAGCATGTTGCTGCTCGTCCTGTTTGCGGGTGTCGCACTGGTGCTCTCGGCGATCGGAGTCTATGGGGTGGTCTCGTACGGAGTGTCTCAGCGCACGAGTGAGCTGGGCATCCGCATCGCCGTCGGCGCCGAGCCGGAGGACATCGTTCGCCTCGTACTCATCGACGGAGTGCGTCTGTCCCTGGCGGGAGTCGGCCTGGGGCTCGTGGCCGCATTCCTACTCAGTCGCGTCATGGCCAGCCAGTTGTACGGCGTAAGCGCGACGGACCCGGTCACGTACGCAGGCGTGGCCGTCGTTCTCACACTCGTCGCGCTCACCGCGGCGTATCTGCCAGCTCGGCGCACGTCGAAGATGGATCCGGTTCTCGCGTTGCAAGGCGAGGTTGGCTGAGCCCCGCAATCCGGCGCTAGACGAAAATCGGAAGTCGACTCCTCCCCCGCTAACTCAGAAGCCCAGTCCGAACATGTCGAGACAGACGTTCCGGCGGGGCTGAGTTTTGGAACAGGACACCCCAGGGAAGCTCTCTTGACCTCGATCGCCCACGGGGAGGCGGCTCGACTTGGACCGCCAAAAGCCGTTGAACTCTTGGTCGAGGGCACGCCGGACGTCGTTGCAGGCGTGTGACAGAAGCGTAGAGATGCCACGACTATCCGCCCAGGTGTCGTCCGCCAGGCGTGCCGCAGCGCCGACGTAAGCCGTTGTGTGGCAAGGACATGCCACATATCCGAGCCAAGTTGGCCATTCAGAGAACGGGCCTTGCACTCACCACGCTCTCGAACCAGTCAGCTGCCCCCCCCCAGGAGCGCTACTTGATCTCGATAAAGCGTACTCCAAGAATTCGACAGCGGGCGACATCCTCCCAAGCGCCCCCCACTCTAGACTCGAATCCGCTCTCACGGCGTTATGCGGCGAGGGGGTCCGTGCTGCCCCCGCCATCGGGCCCACCCAACTGGGAGGCTCGCGCTCTCAACGTCGGCGTCGCCCTCGTGGCGATCCTGCTGACGGCGCCGCTCATGCTCATGATCGCGCTGTTGATCAAGCTCGGCTCCCCGGGACCCGTCATCTTCCGCCAGGACCGTGTCGGCGTAGACCGCCGGAGGAATCGGGGGCCCCAGTCGCTCCCGAGCCGTCGGTCGGACGATCGTGGTGGAAACGTCTTCATGATTTACAAGTTCCGGACGATGCGAGCCGACAGCGGAGGAGCGAAGCAAGTCTGGGCGTCGAAGGACGACCCCCGGATCACCCCCTTCGGACGGATTCTGCGGGCGATGCGACTGGATGAGTTGCCCCAGCTCGTCAACGTCCTCAACGGGGACATGAACATCGTGGGGCCGAGACCGGAGCAGCCTCGCATCTTCGCCGAGCTGAGTGAGGAGATCGAAGAGTACCGTGACCGTCAACGGGTACTGCCGGGGATCACCGGACTCGCCCAGGTCAACCATGGGTACGACACCGATCTCGAAGGAGTCCGAAAGAAGGTCGAGCTGGACCTGACCTACATCCGCCACCGGTCCGCGATCCACGATCTTTCCATCATGGCAAGAACGCTTCCGGTCATCCTGCTTCGCCGGGTCTGGATGTAGCGCACCGGGGTGTTGCGACAGTAATGGTCGAGGATTCCTCTTCCAGAACGCGAACGGCGCGTTCTCCAGAGACGCGTATCTCGGCAGAAAACTCCCGATCCCATGGTGGAACGCACGTGACGTTCACCCAGGTGCGCCTTCTCCGAGGACGGATTCCGCGTCATGGCGACCACCTTGTGTCCCTCCTCGGCCGGCAGCGCCCGCGCGGTCGCAACTCCTTGCTGACCTGTTGCACCCGTGCTCGGAATGGCATCCTTCTCGATTCAACTCCTCTTCAGGAAACTCGAACCATGTTCCGATTCCGTTCGCTGCCCCTAGCCGTTTTTGTCGCTGCCACGACCGCGTGCGCCGCATCAGATTCCGAAGACACTTCGATGACCGAGTCGGCGGCCGTGCCGTCGGGACCCCGGGTCGCCCTCGCCCCGACCGCCGACGGAGAGCTGCCCCCGGCGATCATCGGTGAGGGCGGTGATCTCCGGGGCGAGGGCCTCGGCTATCTAGAGGGTGACGCGGCCACCATGGGATATCTCGCGGTCCCGGAGGGCGACGGGCCTTTCCCGGCTCTGGTGATCATTCATGAGTGGAACGGGCTCGTCGACCGGGTCCGGCAGGTCGCCGACGACTTCGCCGCCGAAGGGTACGTGACCCTGGCCGCCGACCTCTACCAGGGCCGGACAGGCTCGAACTCGGAGGAGAACAGCGCGCTGATGCAGGAGGCGATGGCCAACCTGCCCGTGGCCGTGGCCAATTTGAACGCGGCGGTCGCATACTTGAAGGCCCGGCCCGACGTTACGGGTCGCGTCGGAGCCATGGGCTGGTGCTTCGGAGGCGGCATCGCGCTCTCCTTTGGGCTGGACGGCGACCACCACGAGGCCACGGCGATCTTCTACGGCCGCCTCATCGATGATCCTGAAGTCCTCGCGGCGATGGATCACGAAGTCTACGGCACGTTCGCACGGGAAGACGGTGGCATCCCCCCGGAGCAAGTGATGGCATTCGAAAGCGCGTTACGCGCAGCGGGCATCGAGAATGACGTGCACATCTACGACGACGTAAACCACGGGTTTTGGCTGCGGGTCGACGGAAACCCGGAGCTGCGAACCGGTCCCGCGTTGGACGCCTGGCAGCGCCTCAAGGCGTACTTGGACCGGTCGTTGGGCGACTGAGGCTTAGCAGCCACGGCCTGCTCGGTGCTGAGGGCGGCGCCCCTCAAAGGCTGGACTTCGCACGTCTTCGAGCCAATAGACCGTCCACGCTGAACGAACCACCGCCGTTCGCGGCGATGAACAGGTAAATCCAGCAGAACAGGACCGGGAGCTCTCCCCGGTTCATGATCGGGATCCAGCCGCTGGGAAAGTGCGCCTGGAAGTAGGCGACGGCCATCTCACCGGCGAGCAGGAAGGCCACCGGTCGGGTCCACAGACCCAAGAGGATAAGGCCGCCGCCGTAGAACTCGAGCACGCCGGCAAACCAGAACTGGGTCATGAACTCGGCCGCGGAGTCAGCGCCGAAGACCGCGAACAGCTTCTGCGCCCCGTGCTGCATGAACATCAGCGCTACGACGATGCGCAGCGTGTTCAGGAAGAAGTGCGAAATGCCGGAGCGCGTGCCTTCACTGGTCATAGGTCGCTGCGTGGAGGGTCCATGGAGTTCCTAGAATCGACTTGCCCAACGCGGACGCCACAAGACCCACAGCGAGGTGCGCCGTGTGGTTCCTGTCGTCCAAGACCGGGTTCAGTTCCACGATTTCGAGGCTGAGCAGCCTGCCCGACCGCGCGGCCTTTTCGCACACGAGGTGCCCCTCCCGGTAGGTCAGACCGCCCTGCACCGGTGTGCCGACACCCGGAGCGACCCGGGGGTCGAGCACGTCGAGATCGAACGAGAGGTGAAAGCCACTCGTGCCGTCGCACGCGCGTTTCAGCGCCTCTTCCATGCACACCGCCACCCCTCGTTCGTCGATCTCCGACATGGTGAAAACGCGTACGCCCAATTCGGAGATCAGTGCGGTCTCGCCGGCATCGAGCTCGCGCGCGCCCAGGACGCTCACGTTCTCAGCGCGAACCCCGGGTGTGGCGCCGAAGAGCTCGACCAGCCTTGCATGACCGTGACCCAGCAGCACTGCCAGGCTCATGCCATGGACGTTACCGCTCGGCGTGGTCTCGGGACGGTTCATGTCCGCGTGAGCATCGACCCATATCAGGCCGATCGACTCGCCGCGTGCTCGAAAGTGTTGCGCGACAGCGCCGACGGAGCCGACGGAGAGGGAGTGGTCGCCCCCTAAAATGAGGGGAAGGCAGCCCTCGGCCATCCCCTCGCTGACCATCGCGCCCACCCGGCGCGCCACCTCGACGATCTCCTCGAGGAATCGCGTCCTCGTCTCGCCTTGATCCGTGGTCTCGAATCCACCCGCGGTCACGGTGCCGATCTCGCTCACGGTGTAGCCGAGCGATTCGATGGTCTCGGTGATGCCTGCGATCCGGAGGGCCGAGGGGCCCATGTCGACGCCTCGACGACCTGCGCCGAGGTCGATCGAAACAGTTACGAGTGCGACGTCTCGCGAGCTCTCAGCCACCCTTCATCAGCCGACGACGCTCCTTTCGCTCCAACTTGCGACGCCTGCGGGCGTCACGGGCGGTCTCACCGGGATGGCGAACCGTGACTTCCACGCCACCCATGACGGCGACGCCCGTGATCCTGAGCGTGGGAGCGTGCGGGTCCGGATCGTGATACTCATCAGCTATGTGTTCGAATCCGCCCATGATGGCGATGCCGTGGCTCTCGACGTTGAGCCCGGGAGGGACGATGACTTCGACGCCGCCGCAGACCGTGAAGACTCGCAGCTCGGTAAGCCCCGGACCCATCAGCGCGTCGCGAAAGTCGAGCTCGGACCCGCCCATCACGGCGATGGAGTAGTTCTTCCTTGCCGGCCTCCAGCGACCCTTACGGGCGCTGCCGCCCAAAATGGCGACGATGAAGCCTTTCTCTTTCACCTGCCCAGCCGACGTGACAGTGTACTGGGGGCTCGGCGCGGGCGTTGGAGTCGTCTGAGGCTCAACGACGGCGGGGAGGCCACCGCCGGGTAGATCGTGGAGCAGTTTCTTGAGGGCGTCGACGGATGTAGCGGCATGCGCCGCGTCCACGCGACGCTCGAACTCCTCGACGCTCATGATGTCGTTGGCGAAGTGCTCACACAACGTGTCGATCGTCACTTCGCGCGTATTGGCAACGGGCTCCAGGCCCGGGTTGCTCTCGTTTGCCATCGCTCGGTCGCCACCCCCCGCTCTCGGGACGCTCCTGAAACCGCCATCCACTCACGAACAGTGACGCCTATGCCGACGCTTCCCAAATCCTTCGGGTTCAAGCGGACGTTGAGCTTATGGGGGGCATTCCTGCCCGGCAAGAAACCGCGGAGTGTGAAGCGGTGGCGAAATACGGGCCCGCCCGGCATTATGCTTTGGTCGAACCTCAGAAAAGGAGCCAGCGATGCGTGTTATTTCATCCCAGCGTTTGATGTTGGCCGCGTTCGCGCTGATGATCGGTCTCGCCGGCTGTGCCAGTGGCAGTGGCGGCAGTGGCAGCAGCGGCAGCAGCGGCAGCAGCAGCGGCCCGAACCGACTCACGGCAGCCGACTTGGTCAACCAGCAGGAATTGGACCTGTACGACGCCATCCGCCAGCTTCGGGGGCGGTGGCTCACCTCTCGCGGCCGCGGAACACCCCGGGTGGTCGTGGACGGCTCTCCGCGTCAGAGCGGCATCGACGAACTCCGGAGCCTTCGGGTCTCGGATGTGCAAGAGATCGAGTTCTTGAGCGCCTCCAACGCGACGACGCGCTTCGGCACTGGTTATGACGCCGGGGCGATCCTCGTCACGACCCGAAGACGATAGCCGTCTCAGACGGCCAGTCCCCGCGCGAAAGTCTCCAGCACCTCCGCGCAGGTGCGGATCTCGCGGACGTCGATCCACTCGTCCTCGGTGTGTGCCTGAGCGATATCGCCAGGACCAAAACAGACCGTCGGAACCCTCGCCTCGTTGAGAAACGCAGCGTCGACCCATGCGCTCATGCCCTCAACTCCGGACTCCACACCTCGTGCCCGGGCCGCGGCTACCAACCCCTGAACCAGCTCGGAGGACTCGGGCACCTCCGTGCCCGGACGTGCGAGCGTCATCTCGAGAGACGCATCCATGTCGGTGTGACGCTCGAGCAGGGCGTCGAGCACGGCCTGAAACTCGAGTACCACCGCCTCCGGTTCCTCCCCGGGCATGGTCCGCCGCTCGAGCGACAGCACGCACGACTCCGGATACACCGATTCGGCCGTGCCGCCTTCGATCGTGCCCGCGTGGAACGATCCATACTCGAGCAGCGCATGAGCCGGGCGGGTACGCAGCTCCTCCGAGTATCCGTCGAGCGCGGCGAGGTAGAGTCCCGCGTGTCGGATGGCATCGATCCCGATTTCCGGTCGTGATCCGTGTGCCGCGCGACCCCTGAACAGCGCCCGGAGCCACACGAACCCTTTGTGCGCAGGCATTACCGCTAGACTCGTCGGTTCACAGACCACCGCGAGATCGGCATGGATGCCTGACTCCACCAGGTGAGCCATCCCCAGACTGGCGTGCTCCTCATCCGCCGTGAACGCGACGACGAGACGCGGTCTGGGCCCCCCTTCCGCGAGCCGGGCAGCCGCGGCGAGAATCGCGGCGTCGCCACCCTTCATGTCGCACGAGCCCCGGCCCAACAGTCGGTCACCCTCCAGCGTCGCCGCAAACGGAGGGATGGTCATGCCCTCCACCCCAACGGTGTCCAGGTGGCCGTTCAGCAACAGGGTCGGCCCCTCCCCCTCTAGCTTTCCCACGACATTGAAACGGCCCGGTGCGACTTCGATCATCTCTGGGTTGAGACCCCACGCATCGAGCCACCCTGCAACCAGCTCGGCCAGGGCGCGTTCACCCCTCCCCCCGGGCGCCAAAACCGGGTTCACCGAGTCCGTCGTGACCATCGCTCGGCAGAGCGCGACCGGGTCTCCGCGACGGGCTCGTTCGAGTATCTCGACGCTCAAGGGATCGTGCATGTCGTCCTACCGGAACAAATTTCCGAGGGTTGTCTCCCGAATCTGACGGTTTCGACTGTAAGGCCGGAAGGGGTGACAGCGTAAAGTGGTGTGAACAGTACGGATGCGGCTGTCCGTCCCGAACGGTTGGCGCGGCACGGTTCCTGCTACAGTGGTGACAGGGTCGGTACTAAACCAGAGAGGTGAGCGATGAGGAAGTTGATGGTCGGTCTGCTCAGCGCGGCAGCGCTCGCGACGACGATCCTCCTGGTGCGCCAGCAGAAGCAGGTGGAGACGCGGACGGTTCAGGCCATCCCGGCCGGAGAGAGGCAACCGGCGACCATTTCACTCAAGCGCATCCGGGAGCTCGGTCTGTAGGAACGAACCGATACGGCTGCGCTCCGGCTTCGGGCGCGGACATGAAGAGGCGGCGGGGACCTTCGAGGCCCCCGCCGCTTCTTATTCGTGGGCCGGTACGGCGCAGTCGAAGTGCGTGTAGTTCTTGTCGATGTACTGTTTCCATTCGGCGGGCACGTCGGTATCCGGGAAAATCGCCTGAACGGGACACTCCGGTTCACAGGCACCGCAATCGATGCACTCGTCGGGATGTATGTAGTACTGATCCTCGGACTCATAGATGCAATCGACCGGACACACCTCGACGCAGCTGGCGTCTTTGGTCTCGAGGCAAGGCTCGGTGATGATGTAGGTCATGGTACAACGCGTCCTCTCATGTCATGCTGCGCACGACGGAGCCCAAGGTCTAATCAAAGCCACTGGCGGAGGCAAGCAGCCTACAGCCTCCTCGCGAATGTCCGGTGCCAGTGCCTGTACCGTTGCGCCACGCGCTCGTGCGTGCGTTCGGCGACCGGGAGCCAAGCGCGCGTAGTCTCCTCATGGATCGCGGCCCACCACGCCCGATCCGGGTGCAGGTGCGCGTGGCGCAGCTGATCCAGGCGCTCGGAGAGCGCAGCGAGCCGCGAGGTCACGGGAAGCATAATGAGCCGCTCTACGAGCCGTTCGTCTCCCGGGGCAGGGATCTCCGCGAGCACTTGGGCGACGTGCTCGCCGATCTCCGATTCGACCTGGCGCGTGGACACACGCAGCGACTCGGACTCAGACTCCAGCAACGCGCTGGCGGCGAGAGACGCGGCGTCCGAGTGCCCGACATCACGTAGGAGGATCAGCACGGACCGCCCCGGATGCAGATAGGCCGAGTCATGGTCGCTTTCGAGCTGATCGACCCTTGGTCTCATGGCCAGATCGTGGGCACGCCGGACCAAGTCTAGCGCATCGTCCTCGAGCCCGATCGCCCGCAACGCGTTCACCACGGACGTGGACATCGCGACCGCGCGGTCCACGCCGTTCAGTGGACGCGATCCACCATATCAGGCGTCCTTCATATCAGGTGTCCTTCGGAATCAGGTGGCGCTCGAAGTGCTGGATGGTGCGTCGCACCGCTTCGTCGAGCTCGGGCGGCGACGATTCGAAGGGATGCCGGGCCTGAAACGTATGACCTGCGTCGTTGACGAGCACCATACGTGCGTGCGCGGCCTCTTTGGCCAGAGCTCTTGCCTCGTCCGGCGGCACCGTCTCGTCTTCGAGTCCGTGGAGAATCAGCCATGGCGACGCGATGCGGCCCGCTGCCGATGGGATATCCAGGCGCGCGCTGTTCGTCTCGTAGTCCTCGAGCAACGACACGTCCAGCGGCATCCGCTGACCGGTGCGCGTGTTCATGGCCCAGAGCCGACCAAGCTCCCGCCACTCCTCCTTGGTCTCGTCCGACCAACGGTCGAAGTGGGAGACGGCCGCCCAGGTGACGAGCGCGTCGACTCGAGGCTCCTCCGCAGCCGCCAGAATCGCCTGTCCTCCGCCCCGGCTGTGACCGAGCAATCCCACCTTCCTCGGTGCGCGGGGCAGCAGATTTCCGTCGAAGACCTCGTCGAGGATCAGACGCACCTCGTCCAACTCGATGCTGAAGGTGTTGGTGCCGAAGCTGTCGAGCTCCGTGAACTCCAGAGGGTCTGAGCCGATGCCGTTCCGAGTGAAGTTGAACGAGACCACAGCGTGTCCAGCCGCGGCGAGCTGCCGGCATAGGTGGGGGAAGAAGCCCCAGTCCTTGAAGCCCTTGAAGCCGTGCACGACGACGACGGCGGATGTCGGTGGCGGCCCCTCGGGAATACGGACTTCCCCACGGATCGTCTCTCCTGGGCGCGGATCGCGAGTGAACGGGACGTGGATCATGCCTCGTCGTGCTCCTTCTTCCATTCGACCTTCCATTCGACGTCCGGCGTGTTCGATCGATGATTCTCGAGACGTGCGAACGTAAAGAGCAGATCGGAGAGGCGATTCAGGTACCTGACCAACTCTTCGTTCAGCGGCTCGGCTTCGGCGAGCCGTACCACCGAGCGCTCGGCGCGGCGGCACACCGTGCGACTCAGATGCAAGGCGGCCGCGCCCCGCGTGCCACCAGGAAGCACGAACGCCCGAAGCTCGGGCAGCTCGCCGTCCGCCTCGTCCATCCACGATTCCATCTCCGATATACGAGCGACCGGGAGGCTCGGCGTGTCCGGGCGCCGGCGCCCGTCAGTCGGCGGCGGCGACGCCAGTTCGGCCCCGAGTGCAAAGAGATCGTGTTGTATCGCCCCGAGTCGTTGCCCGATTCCGGCGTCTGTCACATGAGCCACAGCCCACCCGAGCGTCGCATTCAGTTCGTCGACCGAGCCGCACGCCTCGATGCGCGCATCCGCTTTGGAGACGCGACCCGCTCCGAAGAGAGACGTCTCACCCCCGTCGCCGGTCTTCGTGTAGATCTTCACCGAAGCTTCGTGAGCTTGCGGATCTGTTGGGCCTTCTCCAGCAGGGAGGTAGTCATGTCCTTCTCTTCCGACATCAGCAGATCACGGATGTCGAGCAGCAACTCCAACTCGAGCTGATCCCGCTGATACCCGATATCGAGGCGGGCCATCGTCTCGGCGTCACCGGCTTCCTCGGCGGCACTGAAGGCACTCCGATAGACCTTCTCGAGGCTCTGGAGCACTCGGTCGCGACTGCGCATTGCTTCCCCCTCGCTAGTGTCCTGTCACTAGACGATCGCAAGAAATTGGGAGCCCGGGCCCGATTCGTAGTAACCGCGAACGGTGGCACGGAGCTCGTCCAGACGATCCGTGAAGTAATGGTCCGCTCCCGGTATGCGCACCAGCGTGATGTGCGTGCCCAACGCAGCGAGCAGCTTCGAGACCCTATCCCCGGGACCGAACTCGTCGTTCTCGCCCTGCACGACGAGGATCGGCTTATCGGTCTCTGCTAGGAAGGAGTAGTCGTAGAGATCCATGTCGACCGGCAGGCCGAGGCCAAAAAGCGCGACCACGCGCTCGTCGTCCGCTCCGACGGAGAGTCCGACCACTGATCCGAAGGAAAAGCCGCCCGCGAATAGCGGCAGCTCGGGGTACTCCGCCTCGAGCCAGTCGAGCGCCGCCTCGAGGTCGTTTCGCTCTCCGATCCCTTCATCGTAGCTCCCCGTGCTCGCGCCCACGCCACGGAAGTTGAACCGCAGCGCCACGAGCCCCGCGTCGTTGAACGCCTGGGCGGCCCGGTACACGGCCTTGGTATGCATCGTGCCGCCGTGAATCGGATGCGGGTGACATACGACCGCCGCACCGCGGGCGGGACCCGCCGGCGCTTTCACCAGCGCTTCGAGTCGACCGTGTGAAACTGGGATGTACATGCGCGAGGGACCGCTCCATGAATGCGGCGCAGGCCGGTCGGTCAGCGGATTTCGCCGTGCAGTACCGGCAGGGCGAAGCTATCTTCATCGCACTGCCCGAAACGGTCAAGACAACACCGGACACCACATGACGGACACTTCTGAACGCAGGCAGGAAGCGGCCGCGGCTGCGAACGAGCTGTATTGGGGCTCCGAGCGCAGCGTAAATCAGATCGCCGAGCAGCTCGACCTCTCGAAGGGTGCGCTGTACGGGATGATTCAGCCGCTACCGGGAGGGCTCGGCTGCCCCGTCTGTGGTGAAGAGGTCGTCTTCGCCAACCGTACGGCACGCGAACGGGGCGTGCTCTCGTGCGCGCAGTGTGCATGGAAAGGAGACGAAGATGAGACCGTCGCTCTTGGCGAAGACGGAGCTGTGACGCTTCCGTTCTACACGGAGGAGGACGAGGTCGTGGTGCCGACACCGGTCGACCGCAGCCGCGCACGCACCATCGCGGGCGGCGCCCTACTCGGTGCCGCGGTGGGGCTCGCGCTGGTCCTGTGGACGAGGAGAGGTAGTCGCGAGCCTAGATGACCACGGGCTGCTAGATGACCACGGGCTCAACGCGCCGCGCGACCCCTGCAACATCATCACTCCGGACGCGTTCGAGGTTGCGGAGGAGCTGCTCGGTACGCCGCTGGCGCTTCCGAGCAGGCGGCTATTCGCGTTGCTGATCGATCTCGTATTGGTCGGGTTCCTTACGCTCGTGACGAGCAGTTTCGCGATGGTGTTGGGCGTCGTCTTCGGGATCCACGACCGCATCGTCGGCACAGTGGTCATCGTGGACGGAGCGCAGAAGGTCGCCGACTGGGAGTCCGCTTTGTGAGCAAGGAATACTTCGATACCGAGGCCATTCCGGACCCAGGCGACCTGGTCCGGAGTGTGGACGGCCGTTTCGAGCAGCGCATCGTCATGGCGGTGCCCAACCGCCGAAACGCCAAGCTCCGCAAGGTGATGGAGCTCGTGAACGCGGACGACGACCTCTATGGACTCTGGATTGCGGCCAACGTGAACGCGGTCGAGAGGCTGGGCATGACGGACCACGGTCCGGTGCACGTGAAGATCGTCATGAACATTGCGGTGCGGATGTTGCGCCTGCTCGTGGACGCGGGTGTCGAGCCGGGAATCGTCCGCAACTACGAGATGAAAGCGACCGACGCTGAAGTCGTCGTTGCGCTCGCTGCGCTATTGCACGACGTCGGCATGTCGATCCACCGCGCGGACCACGAAGCGTTCAGCCTCTTCGTCGCGCAGGACAAGCTCGCGCGGCTCTTGCCGGAGATCTACGACGTGCGCCACGCGACGATCGTCCGAGCGGAGATCCTCCACGCGATCATCTCTCACCGGTCGGGCGGCACGCCGCTGACGCTCGAAGCGGGCATAGTTCGCACCGCGGACGCGCTCGACATGGCAAAGGGGCGCTCGCGGATTCCCTTCGCGTCCGGCTCTCTTTCGATCCACTCGGTGTCGGCCGCCGCTGTGGAGAGCGTGAAGATCGAACGCGGAGGCGACAAGCCGATCCGCGTGACGGTGGAGCTCTCGAACTCGGCGGGCCTCTTCCAGTTGGACCAACTTCTCCGCAACAAGCTCAATGGTAGCGGGCTGGAGGAGTACTTGGAGATCCAGGCCACGGTGGGCGAAACGGAGAAGCGGTTGCTCACGGACTTCAGCCTCTGACGGCCGGTCCGTCCGCTCACCGACATGTCCCTCGAGGTCCAGATATCGCTGCCGCTCGCATTCGTCGCGGGCCTCGCTTCGTTCTTGTCTCCGTGCATCTTGCCGGTAGTGCCGAGCTACCTGGCGTTCATCTCCGGGCTGACCCTCGAGGACCTTCGCGAGAGCTCGGCCGCGCAGGCGCGCAGGGCGGCGCTGATCAATTCGGTGCTCTTCGTCCTGGGCTTCTCGGCGGTCTTCATGACCATGGGGTGGGTGGCCACGTCGTTCGGTCAGGCGGTGACCCGCACGCTTCCGTGGCTCAACCGCGCCGGAGGGATCGTGATGATCGTCTTCGGGCTCTATATGGTGGGAGCACTGCGTATTCCGGCACTCGCCCGCGAACGGCGTGTACATCTCTCGTCGCGACCGGCCGGGCCCTTGGGCTCACTCGTGGTGGGAGTCGCGTTCGGCGCCGGGTGGACGCCCTGCATCGGGCCGATTCTCGCTTCGATTCTGCTCTACGCGAGTCTCGAAGCCACGATGGCACACGGGTCGGTGCTGCTCGCGACCTATGCTCTGGGGCTCGGGATCCCTTTCGTGGTCGCGTCGGTGGCGTTCAACTGGTTCCTGGCAGGGACGGAGCGTCTGAAACGGTGGATGGTGCCGCTCGGGCGCGTGGCCGGAACTCTGCTCGTCGCGATCGGTCTTCTGATGGTTACAGGTCGGTTCGCGACCATGACGGCGTTTCTGGCCGGGTTGGGCCAGCTCATCAATCTGGAGATGCCATGAGGCTGTTGTTCGTTCGGACGGTTGCCGTCGCGGCCGCGCTCACGGTCGGCGCGTGCGCTTCCGAGGGCTCGGACGCCCCCGACACGAGCGCGACGGCGGCGGGTCTTCTCAGCGGTGCGCCGAGGGGCTCCTCGAGTCCGATGGGAAACGCCGACCTTCCTTCGGGCTCGAGCCAGACCATCGACGTCGCGACACTCGGCTACAACCGTGGAGACCCGGAGTCGCCCGTCCGCGTGCTGGAGCTGTCCGACTACGGCTGCGGCTACTGCCGCCAGTTCCATATCGAGACTTTCCCCACGCTGCTCTCGGAGTTCATCGAGTCAGGCATGGTAGAGTGGAAATTCATGCCCTTTATCACAGGCATGTTCGAGAACTCTCTGGCGGCAACCGAGGCCGCCGAGTGCGCACTCCTTCAAAGCCCCGAAGTGTTCGACCAGCTCAATAAGCGCCTCTGGACGGATCAGGCGGCCTGGAAACGCAGCGGTGAACCCGAGGCCGTGGTGCGGGCCATGGCCGGCGACGCCGGCGCCGATCTCGGTGAGCTCGACGCTTGCCTGGCCGACGACCGCCAAATGGATCGCATCGCGGCGGCGACGAGCTTCGCTAAGCAGGCCGGCGTTCGTGGAACGCCCACATTCTTCATCTTCGGCTATCCGCCACTCCAGGGAGCGCTGCCTACCGAAGCCTTCCGCGAGATCCTGACCGCCGTGCACACCGAGGCCACTCAGGGAGGCGCTAGCTGAGCAGGCCGCCGACAAAGCACCACGCGATCCTGCTCGCCGGTGCGCTGTGGACGATGGGATGTGGGCCCGTTGCGACGGCAGGTCCGGGGTGTCGCCCCGTGTCGTCCGGCATCGTGTTTCCGGACGAGCTCCGCGAGTCGAGCGGTGTCGCCGTCAGCCTCCGTCACCCCGGTACTTTCTGGACGCACAACGATGACGGCTCGGTGCTGTACGCGGTGGACCGCGAGGGATCGATCACGGCTCGCTTCCCGCTCGCCGATGACCTACGCGATTGGGAGGACCTCGCGGTTTCCACATGCCCGGAAGATGGCTCGTGCCTTTATCTGGCCGACCTGGGCGACAACGACGAGCAGCGGCCCGCCGGGGGAATTCTGCTCCGCCGCATCCCGGAACCGGACCCGACAGGTTCGGGGGCCGAAGTCGACGCTGACGGTCGGCTACGGACCGAGTCATTCCCCCTCCGCCTGCCCGACGGCCCCCGAGATATCGAAGCGTTGTTGGTCTTGCCGGGCGAGCGCGTGTATGTGGTCACGAAGGGCCGCAATCACCCAGTCACTGTGTACCGCTATCCACCACCGCTGCGCCCCGATACAGTCACGCTCGAGGAGGTCCAGCGGCTGACCAGCCGTGCCCAGATCCTCCCGCGCCAGGTGACCGGCGGTGCGGTCGACCCGCGGGGAGCGGTGCTCGCGCTGCGGACCTATGAGTCACTCCAGTTCTACCGCATGGACGGCGACACGCTCGCCGCGATCGACGGAGCACTCGTCAACCTCCGCACCCTGCAGGAGGGCCAGGGCGAGGCGGTCGGTATCGGGCTCGACGGACTCGTCGTGCTTACGTCGGAAGGTGGGCCCGTGGGTGGGCCGGCTTCGATGACGGTCATGCGCTGCGACCTCGAGCGGCTCTAGCTCCTCAGCTCCTCAACCGCGCGGCATACGGCAAGGAACGGTTCGTCGTGACACGCCACGGGAAGGGGCTGGTCGCCATCGTTCCGCTCGAGGAGGTCACGCTCCTAGATCGGCTACGCGAGCTGCTGTCAAAGAGGGACCTCGAGGCCGCGCTCGCCGCCATGAACGAGTCCGGCACGCGCTCGTGGGACGAGGTCCGCAGAGACCTGGACCTCTAAGAGACTGATGAAACGGATAGGGATCTAGCCATATGGCGGAGCGCTGGCACGTCGAGCTCACGAGTGCGGTGGTCGCCGCCCTGCGAGCTCTCCCCCGCGAAGACCGAACGAGGGTCGCGGAGCGCATCGACCACCTCGCCGCAAACGGGCTGCCACCGGGTCTGCAAGGCGAGCTCGACGAAACCGGCGCAGTCGCGCTTCCAGCGGGCGATCAGATCCTGCTATGCGTAGAAGATCCCGCAGAGCGTCGTATCCTCGTCGTGCTTCTCCGCACGGAGCAAGACGCGATGCGACCGACGCTGCGTCGAATGATGCGCCATACGCTGCCGCGGTGGCTGACCGAATTGACGGGAGGGGAAGGGATGACTTCGATACTGCAGGATCTCAAGTTCGCCACGCGTTCGCTGCGCAGAAACCCGGGCTTTTCGTTTGCGGCGGTGCTTACGCTCGCGCTCGGCATCGGCGCCACCGCCGCGATCTTCAGCGTGGCGAACGGGGTGCTGTTCAGCCCGCTGCCGTACGCGGACGCCGACGAGGTCGTCACGATTTGGTCGTCGTGGGACAATTTCCCGGACAAAACCTGGGTCTCCACGCAGGAGTATACGTACTGGTATCAGCAGAACCGGACGCTCGAAGACGTGGCGCTGTACCAGACCGGCTCGGTGAGCTTCACATCGGCCGAGAATCCCGAGCGGGTTGGGTCCGCAACGGTGACGTGGAACACGTTCTCGGTGCTGGGCGTGGAGCCGGTCACGGGCCGTGTGCATCGCCCGCTCGCCGGCCAGGATTCGATTCCCAACGTCCTCATCGGCCACGATCTGTGGCAACGCAGATTCGGTGGCGACCCGACGATCGTCGGTCGGAGCGTCGAGATGGACGGGATGATGTTCCCTATCGTCGGCGTCCTACCGGAAGGATTCATGCTGCCGATCGACTACGGCTCGGCGAGTGTCTCAGAGGTCTTCTTCCCGATGTACGTGGACGTGGAGACACCGCTCGCGCTCCAGGAGGGCGGTAACCACGGCAGCTTCGTAGTCGCGAGGCTGAGGGAAGGGCAGACGGTAGAGACAGCGCGGGCTGACCTGGTCGGTCTCGTCGACCAACTCAGGGCCGAGGGCGTCTTCAGCGTCGAAAAGAACTTCCAGCCGCGCGTCTACGGTGTGAAAGAGGACATCGTCGGCGCCGCCGGCAATACGATCCTCGTGCTGTTGGGCGCAGTCGCTTTCCTGCTGCTCATCGCGTGCGCCAACGTCGCCAACTTGCTGCTGTCGCGCAGCGAGGCTCGGACGCGCGAGGTCGCCGTGCGCACCGCGCTCGGCGCGGGACGGGCGAGGATTCTCCGTCAACTGCTCACCGAGAGCGCCGTGCTCGCCGCTGCCGGCGGCGCCCTTGGACTCGTATTCGCGGTGCTCGGGGTAGACGCGCTACTCGCGATCGACCCGACCGCCGTGCCCCGCTCGGACGCGGTGTCCCTCGACGCGACCGTCGTGCTCTTCACGATCGGCCTCTCGGCGTTCACGGCGCTGCTCTTCGGCGTGGTGCCCGCCGTACGCGTGAGTCGCAGTGGCATCGGCGCGGCACTGCACGAGGGTGGACGCGGCGGGCGCAGGGGCGTGAGCTCAAACCGTATGCAGGGGCTACTCGTTGCGGCCCAGATGGCGATGGCGGTGATCCTACTGACGGGATCCGGCCTCATGATGAAGACCTTCGTCTCGTTGCTCAGCGTCGACCCTGGCTTCCGTGCCGAGAACGTGCTCACGCTACGCATCTCAGCGCCGGCGGGCGCCTACCCGGACGCGCCTGCCGTAGTCGGCTTTTACGACGAGCTCCTGCGCCGGATCCGCGAGCTACCAGGCGTTGAGAACGCGGGCGCCGTCAGGATTCTGCCGTTGGCGACCACCATGGGGGACGGAGGTTTCTCACCGGTAGGCTACGTCCCCCAGCCCAACGAGTGGACGCAGGCGGACTGGCAGTTCGCCACACCTGGGTACCTTGAGACGATGGGTATCCCGCTCATCGAGGGACGCACGCTCGAGATCGGTGACAACTCGGATGGTCAGGCGGTCGTGGTCATCAACCAGACGCTGGCGAATCGGTACTGGCCCAATGGAAGTCCGCTCGGCGCGGAAGTCCGCGCGATGGGTGGCGACACCGCGATCGTTGTCGGCGTCGTCGGCGACGTGGCCCACAACGGCATCACCGGAGAGGTGAACGAGCGGTTCTATCGGCCACAGGCCCAGGCCCAGGTCTCCTTCGTCGGAACGATCCGGGGCATGACGCTCACGATCGCCACGCGCGGAGACCCCAAGGCGCTCATCGGTCCCGTGCGCCGTGAGATTCGGTCGGCCGATCCGACTCTTCCGGTCTCCAACATCCGGACATTCGATGAGGTGCTGTCCTCGGCGGTCGCCCAACCTCGCTTCGCCATGATGCTGCTCAGCGCCTTCGGCTCGCTTGCGATCATCCTTGCGACCATCGGCATCTACGGCGTGCTCGCGTACTCGGTGAGCCAACGCACACAGGAGATCGGCGTGCGCATGGCGCTCGGGGCCGAATCGGGACAGGTCATTGCATTGCTCGTGCGTCAGGGCATGATCATGGCGCTCGCCGGGGTCGCCGTTGGTACGGGCGTCGCCTGGTTCGTCACGGATCTGATGAGCGGCATGCTCTACGGAGTGGAACCCCAGGATCTACAGACGTTCATATCCGTTCCGGCGCTCTTCGCGGCCGTGGCGTTGCTGGCCTGCTGGATCCCGGCGGGGCGGGCGGCGCGCGTGGGCCCATCGAGCGCATTGCGATACGAGTAGGGCCGAGCAGGCGGTGCTATCGCTTCCGGAATTCGAGATCACCATCCACCAGGATCTGGACGGGAACACCCGGGGGCGGAGCCGTCTCGTGACGAAGCTTCACGGTGAGCACGTTGGCGATCTGCCCGCCAGCGGAGAACCTGTTGATGGTCAGGGACCGGACGACCCCCTCTTCCTCGTAGGCCAGCGCAGCCTCCGATCCCGACGCAATCTCCAAGTTCCCCTTCGCGAACCACGGGTCCAGGATGACGGTCACGCAGGCCGGGCACGACGCACTCGCGACCGAGTCCGTGTCCAGCGCGATCCGAAGGATGAGGTCGGTCGCTTCCTGACGGTCAGCGCCCACCGTGATTATGCCGAAGCCGTCGTACAACCCGACCCATCCGCGAGCGATTGCCAGCGGCCCCTCCGGTTCCTGACCCTCCCCTGGATTGGAAGGAGCGGCCGAATCGGTCGCGCAGCCCGCCAACAGCAGCGCCACAGACAGTGAGGCCCCGTAGGGTAGAGAATTCAACCTGGACTCCTCCGTCGCCGTAGCACCCAAAGCGGGAACGCCGCCGCCCCCAGCAGCAATACAGCCGCGACGGGGGAACGCAGGAAGACCGTGGGGTCCCCCTGCGAGCAGAACCGGGATCAGCGGATAGCCGTACCGCCTGAGCACGAAGCCGAGCACACCCACCCCGGCCGTCAAGTACATCGCGAAGGTGGTCCCCTCGGAGGTGAACGCCGCGGTGAGCGCCAACGAACCGATGAGTGGAAAAAGGACCCCTCTCGGGATCCGTGTGATGCGCACGAAGACCGGGATCAACGCGAGGCCGAAGACCAGGATGAGCACGTAGCTCCAGAAGTACGCCCCGAACAGTGGACCCAGCAGCTCGGATGACCCCCCGAAGAGCTGAGGGCCCGGCGTGATGCCGTGCACGACCAGACCGCCGAGGATGACGGCCGTGACAGCGTCACCCGGGATGCCGAGAGCGAGCATGGGGATGAACGCCCCGCCCGTCATCGCGTTGTTGGCCGCCTCTGGCGCGACGATTCCCTCCGGGACACCGGAACCGAACCGCTCCGGCTCGGCTGAAGAGCGCTTCGCCTCCGAGTAGGAGAGGAAGGCGGCCATCGCGGCCCCAGCTCCCGGCAGCGCGCCCACGAGCGTCCCGATGACCGGGCTCTTCACCCACACTCCGATTCCCACCGAGCGCACGTCGCTCCACAGCGCTGCCAGGCGAGGGAATCCGATCTCGGGCGCGGCTTCGGCTCGGCGTGCCGACTCGCCGGACCGGCTGGACTGGTCGGATTGGTCGGATTGCTCGGATTGATGTAGCAGCTCGGTCACGGCAAAGAGACCGATGACGACCGGGATGAGGGGGACCCCGACAAGGAGGTCCACCGATCCGAACGTGTAGCGCGGCACCGGCACGAGCCGGTCGATGCCTACGGTCGCGAGCATCAGACCGATGACCGTCGCGGTCATGCTCTTCAGCAACGACTCAGGGGAAACGGTCGCCACGGCGACCAGCGCCAGCAAGACCAGAGCGAACATCTCCGGGGACTGGAACGTGAGAGCAATGCGCGCGAGCTGTGGCGCGAAGAGCACGAGCACGACACCCCCGAAGATGCCTCCCACGAACGAAGAGAACGTCGCCAAGGCGATCGCCGATCCTGCCCTTCCCTGCTGTGCCATCGCGTGGCCGTCGAGCATGGTCATCGCGCTCGCCGGCGCCCCAGGAATCCGCAGGGTGATCGCCGCAATGGATCCACCGTAGATCCCGCCTGTGAAGATCCCGGTCATCATGACGATCGCCGGGAGCGTCGCGAGCTGGAACGTGAGTGGAAGCAGCAGCGAGATCGCGAGCGTAGCGGTGAGTCCAGGCACCGCACCCACGATGATGCCCAACAGGACGCCACCCACCAGGAACGGGAGTAGCCCTGGCGCGAGCAGCAGATCGGGCGTCACGGCCCCAGCAGCCCCGTCGGTAGCCGCACACCCAGAGCGAGACGGAAGAAGATGAAGAGCGCCAAGGTCACGAAGGCCGGGACGGCCGCACGTAGCTTGCGATCTTCGCTGAAAAGGCTGGTCAGGTAGCCGCTGTAGGCGAGAGTGCTCAGAACGAAGCCGAGTGGCTGGAACAGAGCGGCATAGGCGATCGTGGCGAGCGCCGCGAGCGAGGGCATGGTTACCCCCCGGCTGCGCCCTCCGCCGGATTGCGGGACTCTTCGCGCCGCGTCGGCCGGCTCGTCCTCGGCCCCTTCGGCTCTATCGGCCCCTTCGGCTCTATCGGCTCCATCGGCCCCATCGGCCCCATGGGCCCCGCCGGTGTCGGCGCTCCGCTGGAGCCCCCCCACGACAATCGCCACCGACAAGGCCGCCAACATCACGGACAGGGCCAGCGGTATGAAGCCCGGGCCGGGCTCACCGGCCTGGCTCGGGATCCGCATTGCGCCCGCTCCGTAGGCGGCCGCGACCAGCAGGAGCACGCCTCCGGAGACGACATCGTCTCGAAGGAGCCGTGAGCCTCCGCCCGAAGGAGTCTCGGTCAAGCGATCCACTTGGAAACTGGAGCGTTCGCCTCCTCGAGCGGCTGGGTCACCACGTCGAGCAGGTAGGGACCTGGTGCCCTCAGCGCGTCGTGCATCGCAGCTGACAGGTCGGCGGGGTCCTCCACACGCGAGGCGCTCATGCCGTAGGCCCGCGCGATCGCGGCATGGTCCGACCGCCCGAAGTCGACCGAGTAGTAGGCGTCGCCCCGGCTTTTTTGGCCCGCCTTGATCCAACCGTAGCTGGCGTTGTTGCATACGATGAGCGTGACGGGAAGCTGAAGCCGCACGAGCGTCTCCAACTCGCCGGCTGAGATACCGAACGATCCATCGCCCATGATGCCGACGACCCGGCCGGCCTCTGGCTTCGCGTAGTGCGCCCCGACCACTCCAGGCAGCGAGTAGCCGAGCGCTCCGAAGGCACGGGGGCTCACGAACCACCGGCCAGCGCTCTCGAGACGCCAGTACGCGGACACGTACGGGCACGGAGTTCCGGGATCCGCGACGATGACGGAATCATTGGGTAGCGCGGCGAAGAGCTCTCCTATCATTCGCTCGGGGCGAATCGGAGACTCGTCCGACGCGAACAGATGCGCGACCCGCTCCATGTGCGCCCGGTGACCCTCTGCGATCTCGGCCGGGTCGACGCGGTCTCCGACGCCGTCGGCTCCGAGTGCCGCGACCTCCTCCAGCAGCGCGGCCAGGCCCAAGCTCGCGTCCGAGTGGATGCCAACCGCCACGTCGTATACGCGGCCGATCACGGCCTGATCGGCGTCGAGCTGTAGCACGGTCGTCGAGCCCGGAGTGGGTAGCGTCCACTTCTCCGTCGTGACCGAACCGGCGCCGCTACCGATGTAGAACACCAGGTCTGCCCGGCGCACGAGGTCGTGCCTCCACGGAAGTCCTCCGTTGCTGCCGATCACGCCGAGCGAGAGCACATCGGTCTCGGCGATGGCGCCCTTCCCGCAGATCGACGTCGCTACTGGAGCGCCCAGCGCTCGAGAGAGAGCGGCCACCTCGTGCCAGGCGCCGGAACGCAGCGTGCCGGCTCCGGCCACCAGCAAGGGACGTCGGCTTTCGACCAAGAGCCGCGCAGCGGCCTTCACCTGATCGCCCCTCGGCGCGAGCCGCTCGTTCGGATAACGGCCAAAGCGGTCATCGGCACCCATGTCGGACGCAGCGACCGGCTGGTTCTGCACGTCGAGCGGCAGCGACACATGACAGGCACCGAGGCTCCCGGTGGTGGCCTCCCGAAAGGCATCACGTAGCAGGTGCGGCAACTCCGCGCCCGAGGTCGGAGAGAACACCTTCTTGCTGACCGGGGCGAACAGGGCGGCCTGGTCCAACTCGGTGAGCGTCCCCTTCCCGCGATCCTCCAGCCCGATATCCGACGTCAGGCAGACGAGCGGCACTGAGGACTCGTTAGCCTCCGCCACACCGGGCAGGATGTACGTCGCGCCACCCCCGCTCGGGCCTTCGCACACGCCGACCCGACCGCTCAGACGCGCGTAGGCATCGGCCATGAACGACGCGCAGCGCTCGTCCCGCGTCAGCACGTGGTGGACCCGTTCGGACTTCGCGAGCGCGGCATAGAACGGCAGAGAGGTGTCGCCGCACAAGCCGAAAACCACGTCGACGCCGAGGCCTTCGAGGATCCGGACAATGGCGTCGGCGCCGCGAAGATCACTCATCGTTCGCTCAGCCGCGCCATGAGGGCCTCGACCTTCGGCGCGAGACCTTCGAGATGCTCGATCGTGCCGACGCGGTCCTTCCACGACGCGCCGATGCCCGCCTCCGCGGCCCACGCCCGGTATTCGGGATCTTCGGCGGTCTCCCGGCACGCCAGAGCGAGCACAGCGATCACCTCCGGGGGCGTCTCGCCGGGCACCACCAGGATGCGGAAGCCGCTGTAGTCGAGCTCGTAACCGTACTCGAGGAACCTCGGCACTTCAGGCACGAGCTCACTGCGCTCCTGGGCCATGATCGCGAGCACCTTGAGCGAACCGTCTTCGACGTACGGCATCGCAGCCGGGAGGCTCGATACGATGGCGTCGACTTCCCCGCCCAGGATCGCCGCAAGCTGCGGTCCGGAGCCGCCCTCGTAGGGAACGTGCAGCAGCTCGATCCCCATCGCTTGCTCCATCGCGGCGGCATGCTGATGCCAGATACCCCTCATGCCTACGTTCCCCACCGTGACCTCACCAGGGGCAGCAGCCGCGGCCGCGCGGAACGCCTCCGGGTCCTCCCACGATGCGCCCGGCACGATCAGAGCGCTCGGGTGGTCCGTGACCATGCAAACCGGCTCGAAGGAGCGCCACGACACCGGCGCCAATCCGAGGATTTCGACCGAGAGCGCATCGTAAGTCATCGTGCCGATGGTGTACCCGTCAGGCCGCGCGTTTTGCACCCTCGTCAGGCCGACCGAGCTGAGGCCACCGGGCAGGTTCTCCGTCACTACGCGCACGCCCAGGTGCCGCTCGAAGTGGCTCATGAAGCCGCGCATCGCCGCGTCCGTGCCACCACCGGCTCGCCACGGAATGACGTGGCGGACTTCGCGAGACGGGTCGGGGTAGCGCACGGCCTCGTCGGAGCGTCGTCCGACATAGAGCGCGATCGCGACGACGACGGCCGTGGCAGCGAGCAGTACACGCTTATCCATGGTCTCCGTTATCGCGGTGCGGAGCGAGGGACGCAACCGAATAACGATGAGCTCGAGCAGGCGTTGCGCTTCCATGGCGGCTTGCACCGCCCCAGCGCGTGGGCATCTTGGGACCGCAGCGAGCCCATTCACCTGCACGGAGACATACGCTATGACAGAAGGCCTCGTCCCACTCGTCAACGCTCGGGCCAGCTAATGTCGGGCCGGGTCGTTTTCGTCACCGGATCGAGCACGGGCATCGGCGAGGCCACCGCGCTGCACTTCGCGCACCTGGGCGACACCGTCTACGCGACCATGCGCGCGCCCGACAGATCGGGGGGTGAGCTGCGCGTCGCCGCCCGGGGCGAAGAGCTGGACGTCACGCTGCTCGCGCTCGACGTCGACGACGACCACTCGGTCGCGCGCGCCATCGGCGCCGCAATGGAACGGTCCGGTCACATCGACGTGCTCGTGAACAATGCGGGGATAGGAAAGCTCACGAGCGTCGAGGAGGTCTCGATGGAGGACGCGAAGGCGGTCTTCGAGACCAACGTGCTGGGTCCGCTGCGCACCATGCAGGCCGTGTTGCCGAGCATGCGCGAGCGCAGGAGCGGGGCGATCGTCAACATCACTTCGATTTCGGGGCGACTCGTCAGTGGTGGCCACGGGATCTATTCCTCGAGCAAGTACGCGCTCGAGGCGATGAGCGAGGCCCTCGCCATCGAAACCCGCAAGTATGGCCTCCGCGTCATCATCATCGAGCCGGGTTTCATCTCCACGCCGATCCTCGACAAGGCCTCGAAGCCGCTCGACGCTGACGGCCCATACGCCGAGGTGCTCTCGCGCATGCAGGCGATGTATACGCACGCACGCGCCCAGGCGGATCCGCCGAGCGTGGTCGCCGAAGCCATCGCGCACGCGCTGGACGACCCGGAGCCGAAGCTACGCTACGTGGTGGGGGCGGGTGCCGAGCAAACCGTGCTCGCGCGTGACTCGGCGAGCGACGAGCTGTGGATCGAGCAAGGCGGGGCGCTGACAAAAGAGGCACTCCAGGAGTGGGAAGCGAAGGTCTTCCCTCCCCGGGAGTAGGCGGGCGCCGGCCTAGCCGGCCAACGGATTCTCCCAGACAAGCCCCGGAAAGCGGGCGAAATCCCCGTCCGTCGAGCAGAGCTTCAAGCCATTCTCGATAGCGAGCGCGGCCAGATGCACATCCAGAACCAGGTTCGGGCGATTCCCGATGCTCCGTACCAAGGAGCTCATGACCTCTCGGTGACGCTCCGTGGGGACCGGCGTCCACACCGGCTCGCAATCCAGCCAGTGCTCGACCTGGTGCCAAGCTTCCTGCGTACTGAGCGGGCGCTCGAAGACCCGGCGGTTCGAGATCAGTCGGACGAACGCGAGTAGTGTCGGCCACGGTATGCCAACGCCGGTGATCCCGTTCAGTTGCTCATCCAGCCATTCGCTGGCGATGGTGTGTTGCTCGAAGGACTGGACGCGTGCGTACAACAAGATGTTCGCGTCGAGCAGGATCACCGAAAGCCTTCACCCTCGGCCGCCGCGAGCGCTTCGGCTACGTCGTCGAGGCCTCCGATGAGGCACCGGCCCAGGTCGGACGCCGGGGTGTCGTAGCGCGGCCGTTCGGGAGCGGGAGCGTTCATGGCCTGGAGGCCGCGTCGAAGCGCATCGTGACATCAAGTATATGATGTGTCGATGTCAAGCGAGCGATCCCCTCAGCGGGGTCATGGGAACATGCTGTCGCGCTGAGCCCAAGACTGGCAACTTGAACCGATGATCGTCGTTACCGGAGGAGCCGGCTTCATCGGCTCGAATATCGTGGCCGGGCTGGAGGAAGCCGGTGCCGGGCCGATCTGCGTCGTGGACCACCTTGGGACCGGCGACAAGTGGAAGAACTTGCGCCGCCGGGAGCTCGACGAGCTCGTCGATCCCGCGGGGCTCGACGACTTCCTCCACTCACGGGGCCATGAGATCGCCTACGTCGTCCACATGGGCGCGATCTCTGCGACCACTGAGAGCGACGCCGACCTCATCGTCGACAACAACCTGCGGCTCTCACAGAGGATTTGGCGGTGGTGCGCGCAACATGACGTGCCCCTCATCTACGCGTCGTCCGCGGCGACGTATGGCGATGGCGTCCGGGGATTCGACGACGATGGGTCACCGGACGGCTTGGCGAAGCTCGTGCCCATGAACCCGTACGGCTGGAGCAAACACCTCTTCGACCGGTGGGTCGCGCGCTCGGTCGCGAACTCCGGTCCGAAGCCACCGCAGTGGGTTGGCCTCAAGTTCTTCAACGTTTACGGCCCGAACGAGCACCACAAGGGCGACATGCGCAGCGTGGTGCTGAAGAACCACCGCTCAGCCGCTCGGGGCGAGGCCGTCACGCTCTTCCGCTCGCACCATCCCGACTACGAGGACGGCGGACAGATGCGCGACTTCGTTTACGTGAAGGACTGTGAAGACGTGGTGCTCTGGCTGATGGAGAACCGTGACGTCAGCGGCCTCTTCAATCTCGGCACCGGTCGAGCGCAGACGTGGCTCGAGTTGATGGCTGCCCTGTACGCCGCGGTCGGTCAGGAGCTACAGGTCAACTGGGTGGATACTCCCGAGGAGATCCGCGACCGGTACCAGTACTTCACTCAGGCCGACATGGGGCGCGTGCGCGCTGCCGGATACGACCGCCCGTTGAGGTCCGTCGAGGAAGGCGTGGCGGACTATGTCGAGCAGCACCTCTCGCAAGCCGATCCGTATCGGTAGGTCGCCTACGTGTCGTCCTGGCCACTGCATTGGGCGCTCTCCTCATCCTAGGAGCGTCGTCAGCTTCTGGAGCACCTCCTCGGTGACGCGCGGGGGCACGCGGCCGATCGGCTCGGCCCGGTGCGCACGCCAGTCAAGGCTCTTCACCTGATCCGAGAGGACTACGCCAGCGACGCCCTGCCCCTCGGGCAGGGCGACCTCGAAGGGGTAGCCCTTCGCGTGCCGGGTGATCGGGCAGAGGATCGCGAGCCCCACCTTGCCGTTGTAGCTGGCCGGAGAGAGGACGAGCGCGGGCCGTCGCCCGGCCTGCTCGTGCCCGGTCCGCGGATCCAAGTGGAGCCAGACAGCGTCCCCACGGTCGGGGACGTAACCACCTCCTACCACGCCTCCCCGCCCCGCGGCGCTCCGGCGTCGACCTGGGCGTGCAGGTTCTTCTCGGTGACTCCCTCGAGGAGTTCGTCGAGCGAGTAGGAGGGGCGCGCTGGCGGCTTGATCACCAGCCGTCTGTCCTTGAGCGCGAGGTCAACCTCCGCCCCCGATTCGATTCCGATCTCCCTGGCGAAGGCCGCGGGAATCCTGAGCGCCAGCGAGTTCCCCCACCTCTGAATCCGCACTAACATCGTATCTGCGGCATCGTATCTGCGGCATCGCATCTTCTGGATGTAGCTACAATGACGGTACATACCGCTCCGAGAGTGAGCAATCAGTGGGTCGGATGATGGCACTCACGTGTGGGCAGGCCGATGGCCGACCGGGACGCACCGACTCGCGTCACCCCGCGAGCTTCAGTCCGCATTCCTCGAAACGGACGAAGTCGGACCTGTCGGCCGTAGCGAGCTCGGCAACTGCGGTGAGGGCGGTTGCGGCTACGAGACAGTCCTGAAAGCTGCTGCGCCTACGGCCCGTTTCATTGAAGAGCCGCGCGGCCTCGGTGGCCTCCTCCGTCCCCAACGGGACCTGGGCCCGGACGATCCGGAGCGCCAGCGCGGCATCCTCTTCCGAGAGCGGTCCGCAAAGGAACTCCCCCCAAGCGAGTGTCGAGATCGCGACGGTGAGACCCTGCCGGAGCCAAGTGCGCAGCGCGAGCGCTTCGTTGGAGCCGTCCACCAGAGCTCGGATCAAGAAGCTCGTGTCGAGATGGACCGCAGCCCTGGCCTCTAACCTCACACCCTCCCCGCTTCGCGTTCGGCTCGGACCGAGCGCGCCCACTTCTCGGCCTTTTCGACGTCCAGGCCCAGCCGTTCTTGCAGCTCGGAGAGGGCGTTGAGCGAATCGGAGGCGGCGTCGGCTTCCTCTACCGTGGCGGCAGCAGCCACTGCCCTGCGTAGAGCCTCGGACTTCGAGACCTGCCAGCGCTTGGCAAGCCGGTCCAGGGAGTCGGCGGTTTCCGGGTCGAGCGCAAACGTGGAGCGAACGGTCATGCGTGCCATGAGGTATGGTATGACCATATCTCTGTCGGGACAATGGCTCTGGCCCACTCGGCTGATGGTGGTGCTCGGAACGTCTCGGCTGGCGCGGGACGCCCCAATGGCCGAACGGGGCACGGGGAGGTCTCGACGTCCGCACGCTGCCCGCCGCTCGCGCAATCCCACACCCGCCGCGTAGGTTGCAAACATGAACGAAGGCCATACCGATCGCCTGGACGCCGCGCTGGACGGCCGGTACCGCATCGAGAGCAAGCTCGGTGAGGGCGGTATGGCGTCGGTCTACCTGGCGGAGGACATCAAGCATAGCCGGCAAGGTCGCCCCGTCGTACCAGATCGTCCTGAACGCCACGACGCGGCCTGGGGGAAGGTGACCCCATGACCGTCTCCTACGACAACTCGAAGGCCGTCTTCGAGGGCATCAAGGCCGCCGGCATCACGAGCATCTCCGCGCTGCCGGAGACGTGGCTTGGCCTGCTGCTCCAGCGCGCTGAGGACGACCCGGACATCCAGCTCATCCAGGTCGCGAAGGAAGAGGAGGCGGTGGGCATCGCCGCTGGCGCGTACTTCGCGGGAGAGCCGCACATCCTGCTCATGCAGAATCACGGCCTGTTAGGGGCGATCAACGGCATCGTGTCCCTCGCGCAGCTCTACGGGATCCCGCTGTGCATGCTCATCGCGCTGCGTGGGCACTGGGGGGAGCCGTACCCGTGGCACACTCGGGGCGGCATCGTCACGGAAGGCGTTCTGCGGGCGTTGAGCATCCCGTTCGAGTACGCCCGCGACCCGGAGAAAGTCGGCAAGCAGATCCAGGAGGCGTGGACCTTCTCCCAGAGCTCACTTTCTCCTGTGGCGCTCCTGCTCACGCGGGATCTGATGGAGGAGTGATGGAACGAGCCCAGTGCATTGCGATGCTCTACCCCGAGCTCCAGGACAAGCTGGTCGTGACCATCATGGGCGCGAGCGCGCAGGAGCTCTACGACCTCGGTCACCGGGAGAACTTCTTCTACCTGCAGCACGCGATGGGCCTCGCCTCCTCGATCGCTTTGGGCCTCGCGCTGCACCGACCCGAGGAGCAGGTCGTAGTGCTCGACGGTGACGGCTCGGTGCTGATGAATCTGGGTGGACTCGCGACGCTGGCCCGATATCGGCCTAAGAACCTCCTGCACATCATTTTCGACAACGGCAGCCTGCTCTCTACGGGCGGCTTCGAGTCGCACACGACCGCGGGCATCACAGATCTCGCGGCAATCGCACGCGGGGCGGGCATCGAGCACGTCGCGTCCGTCAACTCCCCGATGGCCTTCGGCGAGGCTGTCGTCGAGGCGCTCGAGCGCGACGACCTGGGCGTGATCGTCGCCAAGGTGAAGGCCGTTGGGCCGGACAACTACGGGATGGACTTCGCACTGCCCGAGAACGCATTCCGGTTCAAGCGGTGGATTCGTGAGAGGAGCTCGGCTCGTTGACCTGCGATCCACATTCGATTAATAGTTGCATATGCCAACTACTATCGACCACCCGAGACGCAGCTCCCTCGCGCTGCCGATCGCGGATCCCACGGCAGACGCCAGCTTGCGCGCTGACGCCGAGCAGCTGTCCGATGCGCTGAGCGAGCTCATTCGAGTCATCCAGTTCCGAGACCGCGACCGGGCGTGCTGTTACGACATCAGCGTGAGCCAGTGCTACGCGCTCAAGGGAGTCGTCGATGCGGGCGCACTGACCATCAACGACCTCGCGGCCCACCTGTACCTGGACAAGAGTACCGCCAGCCGAGTCGCGAACGGCCTGGTGGACAAAGGCCTCTTGGTTCGAGAACGGGTCCCGGTGGACGGTCGGGTAGTGCGGTTGGTGGCGACACCAGAGGGCGCGTCCATCTGTTCGACGATCGAGTCGGACCTCACCCGCGAATACGTCGAGATGCTGTCCGACTTCGATCCCGAGATCCGGGCCGAGATCACGCGGTTGGTGGCGCGGCTGGGGCGGTCGTTCACGGCACGCGTACAGGCGTCGGGTGGTAGCTGCTGCGTAGTGAGCTGACGAGCGACCCCAGTGAGTCGCCCCGGATTCATTTGACCAACAAGTTGTATTCCACAACTAATGTATTCCATAACTAAAGCCAAAAAACGATTGAACTAAACCGCTGCGCGGTGGAGCCTGCGGGTCCCTTCCTGGGATGCGTCTGACGGACCAACCGATCCTGCGCGCCTTCCCCTCGTTTGCCGTCCCCCGAGATGATGGGCCATGGGGCGTCGTTGTGACGCCCATTTCATTGGCCCCTTTCGACGGGAGGATCCCATGGGCAGGCTCCACGATCGCATGGACCGCGAGCTACGCATCCGCGGCTACGCCGAGAACACGAGGAAGTGCTATATCGAGAAGATGAAGTGCTTCGTGCGCTTCTTCATGCGGCCGCCTGACGAGCTGACGGCGGAGGACGTGAAGCAGTACCAGCTCTTCCTGACCAAGGACAAACGCGTGTCGTGGAGCACGTTCAACGTGCACGTCTGCGCGATCCGCTTCTTCTACCGGGAGGTGCTCCGGGTCGACTGGAACGTCGAGCACATCCCCTACCAGCGGTCTGGCAGGAAGCTGCCGGTTGTGCTGAGCTGTGAGGAGGTGCGGGCGCTGTTCGACGTCACGACCAACCTCAAGCACCGCGCCCTCCTCATGACCCTCTACTCGGCCGGCCTTCGCATCGGCGAGGTCGTACACTTGAAGTTGTCCGACATCGACAGCGGGCGGATGATGATCCGGGTCGATCAGGGCAAGGGCCGAAAGGACCGTTACGTCATGCTGTCACAGAGGCTGCTGCTGACCCTGCGCCGCTACTGGCGAGAGTACCAGCCCGCCCTCTGGCTCTTTCCCGGGCGAGATCCCTCACGCCCACTCACTCGCGGGTCCGTTGACAAGCTCTTCGCCCGTGCGAAGGAGAGAGCCGGCATCCGGAAGCGCGTCTCCCCACATTCGCTTCGGCATAATGCCGAGTTCGGGATTATGCGGAGAAGCGATCTCAGATCGGGGCGAAGGCTGGGCCCCGGCGCCTATGGACACGGCATAATCAGAGGCTGTCCAAGAAGGCGAGGAGTTGATCGTTGGGCCGGTATCGGCCGGGCTTGGTGTCGATCGGCGTAGTGCGGGCGAGCGCTCGTTCCTTGAGGCGCATATCGGCGTGGAGATAGATGTGGGTGGTCTCGATGGACTCGTGTCCGAGCCAGAGTGCGATGACGGAGCAATCGACGCCGTGGTGGAGCAGCTCCATGGCCGCGGTGTGACGAAGCACATGTGGCGTGACTCGTTTGCGTTTCAGCGACGGGCAGTGCTTCTGGGCGGTTATGGTGTGTTTGGTGACGAGCCACGCGATGGCGTCTCGGCTGAGGGCTCCGCCACGGATACTGGGAAAGACGTGATCTTCCGGTTCGGCATGTTGGCGGCGGAGCCATGCACGGAGCAGGGTCTGGGCGTCGCGACGCAGAGGCGTGGAGCGATGCTTCCTGCCTTTTCCGACGCAGCGCACATGGGCGCCTTTGTCGAGAGCGATGTCCTTCCAGCGCAGGCCGATGAGTTCAGAGACTCTGAGACCGGTCTGGATCGCGAGCAACAAGAGGGTTCGGTCTCGACGCCCGGTCCAGGTCGAAAGATCGGGCGCGGCGAGCAAGGCCTCGATCTCCGCCCGGTCGAGGAACACGAGAGGCCTCTTCTCGAAGCGCTTGCTGGGCATCGCCAGGACGCGCTGGCAGATGAGGGCGTATGCCGGTTCGGTCAAGGCCACGTATCGGAAGAAGGAATGGATGGCGGCCAGGCGAGTGTTACGGGTGCGAGCACTGTTGCCTCGGTCGATCTCGAGGTGTTGCAGGAACTCGCCGATGAAGGGTGCGCCGAGATCTTCGATGAGCAGCTCGGAGGGAGGCTTGCCGAGACGTTGGGCAGCGAAGTTCAGCAGCAGCCGGAACGAGTCGCGATATGCGGCGATGGTGTGGGGGCTCGCGTGCCGCTGCCGAAGCAGGCGGTCGGTGAAGAAGGACTGCAGGAGAGCCTGAAGGCTGGCAAAGATCATGATCTGCCCTCCTCGTGTTGGTCGAGCAGTCGCTCGGCGGCCAGAGCGAGGAGCTCGGGCACGCCCTCCAGATACCAGTAGGTGTCGTGGACGTGCACGTGGCCGAGATAGGTGGCCAGCTTGGGGATCTCAACCTCGATGTCGAGCCCAGCCCGGTACCAGTCGATCAACGTCTTCACGGCGAATCGATGCCGCATATCGTGCAGCCGCGGACCGTGTCCGCGACGCTGGCCTTGGGCAGGAGCCCGGAGTCCGATCTCACGGGAGACCTTGGCGAAGGTGGAGCGCGCCGCACATCCCGAGATGCGGGTGCCGCGCTCGGAAACGAAAAAGCCAGCGGTGAACGACACACGAACGATCTGGTCGCGGTCGTGGCCGTACGCTCTGAGCTCATCACAGGTGGACGGATGCACGGGCACGAGTCGGGTCTTGCCGAACTTCGTCCGCCGGACCGTGAGTACCCGAGCTTCGAGATCAACATCCGTGCGGTTGAGACACAAGGCTTCGCTGACGCGCATCCCGGTCACAGCGAGCAGACCAAAAAGCGTCGAGTAGGTGCGGGCTCTGAGCCCCTTCGCCGAAGCGAGTTCGCCGGCTGTGAGAACGATCCCGCTGATCTCGTCATCGCTATAGATGTAGGGGCGCGTGCGGCGGTAGCGGTGGGGAAGGAGTCCTTGGGGCGGGACCTCGGTCCGAGGATCTGTAGCGCTATGCCAAGCGGCGAACCGCCGCACCGAGGCGAGTCGTGCCGCCCGGGTCGCGGGCTGAACGTGGGTGGCGAGCTGGACCCAGCGAAG